>NZ_BAABWR010000015.1:0-135965 GCF_040370605.1 Aliiglaciecola sp. NS0011-25 | reverse complement strand
TAATATTCTTGGTTGTTCAGGAAAACGGATAGGGGGCATTGATATTGACAACAAACTAGCGCTAATGGGGATAATGCCGCACTTTGGTAAAGATATTATATTAACTAACGACCTGCCGATTCCTCCCACATTATTCAGGCAGGCTGTGTGTGTTAATGATGTCGCTGCGCAGCGTGAGTTTAATTCAAATAGAACCGGTGTGGAATTGCAACGATATTGTTTTATGTCTTTGGATAATAGAATCGAGCGATTAAAAAAGTTGCGTGACGACAAACTAGGGCTCAAATTAAATAAGAGTTCTGAATTAACCAAAATAGCACTTTCAACCAACAATTTGACCGAGGTTAATCTCGATTATATTGAATCAAATTTACAAATCTCGGTTAGCCGAGATCAACTAGGTGATGCCATCAGTGGCGAATTAAAGCAAATTGAGTCTATCGTGAATGAGTCTTTACTGCAGTCAGGCGCTAAACCCGACACCATATTTGTAACCGGCGGTACTGCAATATCACCCGTCATCAAACAATGGATAAGCTCTATGTTCCCGGATACTGAGATTGTCATTGGTAACCATTTTGGTAGCGTTACATCAGGCCTAATTACCCATGCCCAACGCATATTTGGGAACTAAAATGTTAAATCATAAATCTTAGACAGGCTTCTGTTAAGTTTTTGGAAATTGTTAAATCAGCTAATCTCTAAATTCACTCGAAAAGCTTAGTCCTCGCTTAGCTTTCAGCGTCAATTTAATTCACAGAATACTTTCCATCTAGACTAAACAAATCAAGGCAAAAGATGCCTTGTTTTGTTCGTTTCAAAAACAACTAATTATTTTTGGACCACGTTGAGGAAAATACCAATTGGTAAAAATTTTCCCTGCATGGCAATAGCTTAGTTTCCTTCTGCGGCTAATATTTGTGCAAATTCACACTTGTACACCCACCCTCCATATTGTAATATTATAACATCACATAAAATTACAAGAAAAACTATGTCACTCAAAACATGTATCAAACCTCTAGCAATTATTATTTCTTTATCTCCAGTTAGTTTTGTTTTTGCCGACGTTGTTGATAACGACAAGGAAGATCAAAATGAGCAAGCTATAAATGAAATGGAAAAAATTGTCATAACGGGTAGAAAAGTTGAAAACTATATGGCGGTTGATGCGTTAACTGGCACAAAAACTAACACTTTTTTACGAGATTTACCGCTTACGGTGTCGGTACTCTCTAATGAACTAATCAATGACAGAGCTATTAGTCGCTTAAGTGAAGCGTTAGACAATGTCGCTGGCGCTCAGCGTAAACAGGGATATGGGGGCGTAGAGAATTTTGGGGCCTTTTTAAGAGGGTTCGATTCTAGTTTCTTAACATTGCGAAATGGAATGCGTGATTTCGGTTTCTACACTGTTCGAGATACTGCCAATGTAGAACGATTTGAGGTTCTTAAGGGACCTGGTTCGGTGCTGTACGGTGCCGTTTATCCCGGTGGTATAACCAATACTATTACCAAAAAACCAGTTTCCGATCCGCTAGCAACTATCAATCTATCCGTCGGCAGCTATGACCGTTACAAAGGTGAAGCTGATTTTGGTGGGGCATTAGCCTCTTCTGTATTTTATCGACTTAATGTTGCCTATGAAGACAATGGTAGTTTTAGAGATCAAGTGAATAATGACGGTTGGTTTGTTGCACCTGTTGTCACTTGGGTTATAAGCGACAATACAAATTTAACCGTTGAGGTTGAACATAAACACAGTGAATACACATGGGATATTGGACTACCTCGAGACGAAGTCGCTTTTGAGGTACCTATTAGCCGCTTTTTGGGCGAACCTGATGGTATTAACGAAGTGGATTCTTCAAATATTTCAACCAGATTAGAGCATTGGCTAAATGATGACTGGAAGTTCCAGCAACAACTTAGTTATGCAAAAACAGATGGCGATTACAACCTGCGCTCATTTTGGGGCGTGTCAGAGGACAAGCTCAGCGTAAATAGGGTTGCATATGACACACAAGAAGACTCGGAAACATTGGTTGCACAGCATGAAATTGTTGGAAATATTTCAGCTTTTGGTGGCAGCCATACTATCGTTCTGGGTACTGAATATTATGAAACAGAACAGAGTTATGACTTTTTCTTTGCCGGATTAGATCCTCTTGATCTATTTAACCCTGTATATGGTGCACAACCTCAAGACGGCGGTTTTCAGTTATTCGCTGAGCAAAGTAACAACCAAGGCACAGGCTTTTACGCACAAGCCATGAGCAGTTTTGATAAATGGAAGTTTTTATTTGGTCTTCGTCATGATCGCGTAAAAAATGACTCCACGAATTTAATGAGTGGAGTCAAATCAGCAAGAGAGCCAGACAGTGAAAATAGTCCTCAACTAGGGGTTGTCTATCAGCCAAATGATAAAATAAGTTTATATGCTAGTTATGGAGAGTCGTTTTTATCTATCATCAGTGGCGTAACCGCAGATGGCGAAGATCTCAAACCTGAAACGGGAGAGCAGATTGAGTTTGGGATTAAACAACTTTGGATGGATGCGCGTCTATCTACTAATATTGCCGTTTTTGATATAAAGCGACAAAACGTATCAACAGCCGATCCTTTAATGCCAAATTTCAGAATCCAGACGGGCGAGCAAAGCAGTCGAGGAGTAGAGCTTGAGGTTAGCGGTACGCCTATGACGGGCTGGAGTATAGCGTTTAGCGCAGCTTTTATTGATGCCGTAGTGACCAAGGATAATGTGTTCGAAATCGGTTCGAAATTGCCAGGCGCACCAGAGTATAGTGCGAGTCTTTGGAATAAATATGTTATTCAAAGCGGTATGTTGAGTGGTTTAGAGCTAGGGGGAGGTATTTATTATGTCGACGAGCGAGCAGTCGGACTTCCTAATGGATCGTTTAATTTACCGTCTTATGTTCGTGTCGACGCAATGGTCGCTTATTCGTTAGATAAATGGCGCTTGCAACTTAACCTGAAAAATCTAGCGGATGAAGAAATCTATGATCTAACCAGCACCACAATAATGCCTCAAGAGCCTCGGTCATTTTCATTACAACTTAGATATGCGTTTTAAATTTGTATTAACATGTTGTTATCTAACGTAAAACAAGAAATTGTAATTCAATTTCGTGAGCAGAGATTCTTTCTCGCCAGTGGCATATTACTGATGTTAGTAGTAGTCGCTGGTATCACAGGCTGGACGCAATTCAACTCAGCCGAAAATGCTCGCGAAGAGTTTGTTACAAGTGCTCAAAACCAATGGCTAACCCAAGGTGAGCGGCATCCCCATAGAGCTGCTCATTTTGGCGTGTATGTTGTAAAGCCGGAAACTCAATTAGCATTCTTTGAGCCTGGCTTACGCCCTTTTATTGGCCAAACATTATGGTTGAATGCCCATGATCGCCCTGTGTTTACTAATATTCCTGCAGAAGATGACTTAACCCTTGGGGTTGGGATAGGGGTCGCCAGTGGTGCCAGTGTTTTACAAATGCTTGCTAGCTTGTTGGTATTAGTTGTTGGTGCGCTATCTGTGGTTCGAGACCGGGAAACTGGCGTGCTGCGGCAAATACTGTCTCAAGGTGTTTCACCTACCACTTGGGTTTTCTCTAAGTTGATTAGCTTATTTGTTGTAACCTTAATGCCTCTGTTTATCTTGGGGTTAGCTGTCACATTGCTCGCACTAGTGTTGCAGTCTGGTATGCACATAGACGACACATTTTATCGCACTATCGGTTTACTGTTTAGTAACTTACTGTTTTTACTGGCGTTGTTGGCCGTTGCAGTGTCTATTTCCAGCGTATGTTCGAGCTCTCGTAAAGCATTATTGATGGTACTTGTATTCTGGTTGTTTGGCTGCGTATTAGCGCCACGGCTAGCGTCAAGTTTAACCACAACGATTGCCCCTGTTCCTACTTTAGACGCTTATCAAAAGTCTGTGGGCGAGTTATTTAATAACGGTATAGATGCTCGTGGTGGCTATGGTGAACAATTAACCGCGTTACGGGAAAGTACCCTTAATAAATACAATGTGACCTCCGTTGACGATCTTCCAATAGGGTTTTCTGGTTTAAGAATGAAGCACCTAAATACCTGGGGAGCGGAAGTGGACGATATAGAATATCAAAAATTAACTCAGCTATATGCGAAGCAAAATCAAATTAGAACCGCACTATCTTTGATTGCTCCTTTTATGGCGGCTCGCAGTGTTTCTCAATCTATGGCTGGTATGGACTGGATTCACTATCGACATTTTTTAAATGCTGCGGAAACCTATCGCCGTGATTTTGGCAATCATATGGATACCATTTTAGAAAATGAAGTCCATGGTGATGCTTGGGAAATGAATGGTGACTTTTCTGATTGGTCTACCGTTAGTCCTTTCGAATACGATGCACCTAGTGTTTCTTGGGCTCTGCAAAGCCAGATTGTCTCAGTGTTGATACTATTGCTCTGGGCTCTGTGTGCTTTGACTGTTCTGTTTTTTAGTTCAAGGAGAATGACTCCTTGAAAACCTTATTGAACCAAGAATGGTTGTTGTTTAGAAAATCTCCTGGGAATATATTGCTGATTGCTATTTTACTTGGTATGTCAATTATTGCGGCGATTAACGGCATCATCCATGTTAGTCAACAAAGAGCGGTTGTGCAGCAAGCTGTTACCGCAGATATTAAAAAATATGAGCAATTAAAAACGAATCTAAATGCCTATTTAAATGGTGAGTTAGAGGCGCAGGAGTTTTATAACCCCAGTGCCGCATATCAAAACATTGCTCCTCGCACTTTAGTACCGGAACCGCCGGAACTTAGTGTTTTATCCGCTGCGGAAGTAAGACCAACCCCATTGTTACTTAAAATTGGTATGCAAACCCGTCACAAAGACCCTCAGCCTAGTTTAGAAGATCCTGTAAATCGATTAGACGGTCCCTTCGACTTGGTGTTTATAGCTACCTGGATTGTGCCCTTATTCGTAATATTTTGGGGCTTCGATGTTATGGCTAGAGACAGAGAGCAAAGCAGTGCTTCTTTATTGGCGAATCAACGCAGTTTACGGTCAATTATTATTGCGCGTTTACTTATCCGCTTTATCGTTATCTTAAGTATTGTTGGCGGTGTAGCGACTTGTGCTGTTTTACTTACTGAATATAGGTCATTAACTACTGCACTTCCGGCCTTAATCGTTTGGATAACCGGTCTATCGATGACAATCCTCTTTTGGTCGGTTATTGCCGCTATGGTAAGTGCAAAAGCCCAAAATACCGCCCAGGCTAGTTTACAACTTTTATGTTGCTGGATCGTAATCGCTATATTGATGCCTGCACTTTCTGGCGTTGTAGTAAAACAACTTGCTCCGCCACCAAATCATTTAGAGCGCGTTATTAAGCATAGAGATATAAGTAATGATTTAAATCAGCGACGCTATGAGATAACTGAAGAATACTATCGAAAACGACCCCAAAATAAGCCAATTAGGCAGGGCAATGAATACGAGCAGTATTTTGTTAAAGAGTTTTACCCTAGAAGTTTGGCTTTCGATTTAGCATTTTCTCCTTTAGCGTTGAAATATGAGAAACAGAGAATAAAACATGTTGAAGTTATGCGGTTGTTGTCTGTGTTCAGCCCCCCACTTGGATTGAAAATGTTGACAGAAGATTTAGCAGGTTCAGCTCCGCAAAGGCGTTTGTCATTTTTGCAAAGTGTGGACAGTTTTCAGACTGATTTGCGCAACCACTTTGATTTTAAGTTAGCGTCGATGCGTCCTTTGAGTGTAAAAGATATCGATTCTATGCCGCAGTATTCTATCGCGCCAGAAACGGTCTCTTCTAGGTGGGGGCGAGTTATTAAAAGCTTGGGGCTAATACTTTTGCCACTGATTCTTCTGATGTTAGTTGCCAAGCGTATGTTAGGCCGTGTTACTCCCTATTAGACGTAAAGACAAAGGAACCAAATAAAGATGTTACGAGCAGTCAACCTCACAAAAAAATACGGTCAAAAGTTAGCTCTTGATAGACTAAATTTATCCGTAGCTCCCGGTAATATCTATAGTTTACTTGGGCCAAATGGAGCAGGTAAAACAACAACAATTAATTGTTTTCTTGGTTTTATTAAAAGCGATAGCGGAAGCGCCATTATTAACGGTATCGATGCAACGGAATCTCCTCAATTAGTGAGAAAGCATATTGCTTATATTCCCGAGCAGGTTAATTTATATGGTTGTCTGACCGGCGCAGAAAACCTTGGCTATTTTTCTAAACTAGGTGGATTGAGTTGTTCAAAAACACAGATTAACGAATTATTACAGGAAGTAGGGTTACAACAAGAAGCTTTTTCCAAACCGTTAGAAACCTATTCTAAAGGAATGCGTCAAAAAGTAGGTATTGCCATAGCATTAGCAAAAAAGGCAAAGGTACTTCTACTCGATGAACCAACTAGCGGCTTAGATCCCCATGCCGCAAATGAATTCAACGCGTTATTGAAACGAATCAGTGGAGAGGGCATTGCAGTATTAATGGCAACCCATGATTTATTTCGAGCCCATGCTGTTGCAAACAATATAGGGATTATGCGCAATGGTCGTTTAGTCGATGAATTCGATGCTCAAAATATTTCGCCAATAGAACTCGAAAATAAATATCTAGAAGCGATGAAAAGATAGATCTGCTTACTAGTTAGACTGAAAATATCAGCTGCAACGTATAACGACACCCCCACGCAGATCCTAAATCCCATTGCAAACATGCTGCACTAAACCCGAGAGTTCAAAGCCTGCTGAGTTTGACGGCTTTACTATTTACACCACTGACGAGGGCAGTTCTGATATTGCCCAACCTATCGTTGTTACTGCCCCTGCATACATTAATATGCCGGCATAATTGCTCATGATTACTAGCGGAATAAATGGCAGAGCTAAACTCCACGCCAGTAACTTTCTGTGCATAGGCGATAAGGTTAAGCTGCGGGACGTTGGGTTGTTGGTTTTGTTGGACAGTTGTTTGCGCCTTGGGTCGGAGAGGGCAAGCAAAAAAATAACCAGTAAGCTGAACGCGATAAAAGGCAGGGTCATAATTAAATGGTTCATTTTCTCACCTCTACATCAGATAGGGTTGGAGTCCAAACATCACTTTCTTGGCTTTCCTGTTGACATTTTTTATGCAGGGCGAAAAAGCACCAAAGAGCGCAGGTAAGCATTGCAAAGTCGATAAACAACATGTCCATCATGTTGAATTTCAAGGCCTCTAACCAACCTACATGTGAGCTGCTAAAGCGTAATACCGGTAATATTAAACAGAAGATCCCATTTCCTGCCAGCAATAAAATTTTGAGTTGTTTGAGGTTCTTCATCGACAAGCTAACTAAACTAATTAATGCGGCGGCAATCACGAACGAATATTGAGTCCATAAGCTTTGACTCGCCTCCATATTGCCACTAACAAAAAAGCCAAAGGCACTGACTAGTGAACACAGGGGAAGGCCATAAAAACCCCACACGCACATTCGGCTAAACCAGCGCCAACTGGTTTGGCTTTTTTCATTTCTATGAGCATAAAGTTGTAGACCTGTGATAGTCACGTAACAAGCGGCTACGCCTAGACTTATCCACACAATTTTCGACATTAGCCCGGCAAAGGTGCCAAAGTGAATGGGATAAATTAATGACAAAATATCACTTGATACTGAGGGTACAGTGCCGACTAAGGGTTTGTGCTCAATGAAATCACCATTAGTGCCATCATAAACTAATTGTTCGTATCCAACCTTGCCTTCATTTGGCATAAAGAAAGCCAGTAAACTAGCTGACTCTGTGCCCATATGAGAGATGGACAAATAAGAGGGTACTGATGATTGTCGTGCTGCTGCATCTCTGACCATAGTTGTAAAATTAGCAGAAGTCATTGGTGCTTCACTTTTATGTTGTTGCTCACCCACCAAAGCATGCATCAATGCTTCTTGATCACCGCCAAATGCCACCATTCCCATGGCTGGCAAACCAAACGCAGTGGAAAAACTGAAAAAGCTGCCGGTGAACGCCAATAAAACAGCGAACGGAATACTCCAGGTGCCAGCCACTGTATGAGAGTCACGTTTGAGGGGCTGGCCGTCACGTTGCTTGCGAATCGAAAACATATCGGTAAACAAATGACGGTGCATCATAAATCCAGACACAGAAGCAATTAACATTGCCAGCCCTAAAATCCCGGTGAGTATTAGCCCCCACGGAGCCGGAATATGCAATTCAGTATGTATGGAAACTAAAAATCGACTTAAGGCATAGGTATCGTCTTGGGCGAATATCTCGCTACCAAAACCGGTTTCTTTTGAGATGGTTTGACCCTGAGAATTAACTAAATACTGAACGCCATACTCGTCCATATCACCCGATGGATTTTGCTTGTGGGTGTGGAAGAAATACACCAATTGTTGCCTATCGTTTTCATAAGCAGAAATTTCATCTAAATACTCTACAGGGGTTTGGTCAGCTAAACGAGAAACCGTTGCATGGACATCAGAGGCAACTAACAGATTTTTATGATAATTACTGTTTGACCATTCGCCAATTTCATCGGCAACCACCGCTACTGTACCAGTAAATATAACCGCATAAAGTAACATGCCTAATACAATGCCAGACCAAGAATGAAGGCTAAGTAAAGCCTTAGCTTTAGAACGCAAGGGTGGAGTATTGTCAGTCATAAAGGTTAACCTAAAAATTGAAATGCAAGAATGGCACTGTTGGCAACAAATAATGTGGCAAGCAGCCATTGGGCTTTTTGCAGGTTTGTTGTCAGGTAAGTGTAAAAAAACAAAATCGCCCAAATGAGCGGAAACATAAACATAGGCATCATGATGTTATTCACATGGCCTGCTCCAGGTGGAAACCAGACAGCCATGGCGAGCATAAATAGCAAAGAGACCACAAGAGTTGCGGGCCCGCTTAGCCAAAAACGTCTGTTTTTAAGAAATTTCAAAGATGATGTACTCATGATTTGTTTCCAATTTTAGCTAATATGAAACACGCTTTTTGTGCCCAATTAGGAACGAAAAAAGAAGCTTATTGGTTACATAAGCTTCTTTTTGTAGCGCTATTAAAAGCCCCAACGCAAGGTTAGGCTATAGTCAGTTGGTGAACCATAAAACGCTTGGTCGGTTCGAACAGAGCTAAGGTATTTTTCATCTGTAATGTTGTCTAGGTTCAGACTAAGTGACACTTGCTCGTTGAATCGGTACTGCACATAGCCACCAATAAGCGCATAGGCGTCTTGAGTAATGCGTCCGAAACTTGTTTGGTAATACATTTCGCTTTGCCAACGAACAGAAATACCGGCATTGAGTTTTTCTTGCCAAGTCGGTGAGTAGTCAGCCATTAACTTCAAGGTTCTGCGCGGAATAAATGTGCGAGCTTCATCACCGTTTTCATCGTCCATGGTTAACGCGGTAAAGCCACCTTGGAGTGTCCACTCCTCTGAAACCTGACCTGACACTTCTAACTCAAAACCATTAGAGTCGACGTTTACACCGCGATACAGTGAATAATCAAAGTCATCTGAATAATCATCATCGTCAACGCCGTCACCGTCGCCATATTCGATAAATTCATACAGGTTTTCCTGTTCGGTGCGAAAAACGGCTAAACTGACTAATAAGTTGTGTTCAAAACGTTTTTTAATGCCCATTTCATAACTACGACCTTCAGCAGAGCCTAGGGGCTCAAGATCTTCGTTTAGATAATACTGAGGTTGATAAATGTCGCTGTAACTGCCATAAACATTTAGACCTTCCATCGCTTCCCAAGTAAAACCAATATATGGGCT
The DNA here is from genome assembly GCF_040370605.1 of Aliiglaciecola sp. NS0011-25. Taxonomy (NCBI): domain Bacteria; kingdom Pseudomonadati; phylum Pseudomonadota; class Gammaproteobacteria; order Alteromonadales; family Alteromonadaceae; genus Aliiglaciecola; species Aliiglaciecola sp. NS0011-25. The sequence goes on along the minus strand of NZ_BAABWR010000015.1, from coordinate 126,139 downwards.
GGTGCCATCTTCAGTGGTAGAAGTGGATGCGCCCCAAGATTCCCCTTCGTTTTCATAATCAACAAAACTTGCGCCTAACACAAAATCGAAATTCTCTGTAACGGCTAGTTGAATTGAGCCGTAAAAACGATTTAAGGTGACGTCTGTATAGCCAGCTTGATAAGGTTCTGCCCAGTCAGGTCTTGCCACTTCGGTTCCCGTCCAGCCGGGTAGGGCAGGCATAACGTCGAAACCGCTCAGTGCGCCGGAATCTAAATCGAGAGTTTCAGAGTCGGCGAGGCTAACTCCTAGATTGAACGAATGTTCCATCCCCCACGCTTGAAACGTGCCTTGTAAGGTATTGTCCCAAATTAAGATATCGTCTTCTGCGTAAAACTTGCCGGGGTAACCCAACATGCCTAAACCTGTTTCGTGATCTAAGCCAGTATTGGAATAAGCATAAAATAGCTCAGAATTATCTTCGTATTTGGTGTAGTTCAACTTACTGGTGAAATTGAGATCATCAGTGATGTACCAACTTAATTCTGCAAACGCAGTTTCATTCAAGGTATCCCAATACGTCCAGTTCATGCTGGTGGACTCAGAAACCGCAAAATCAGTTTGGGTACCATCTGAATAAATCATTGGAACCGCACCCCAAGTCACGCCATCACTGTTGTTATCTTGATAGGTGTAACCAAAGGTAAGAGTGACATCATCGTTAATTTGACCATCAACAACACCGTATACAACTGTGCGGTTATTCTCGTAGCGATCCAACCAGCTTTGTTTGTCTTGATGAACGACAACCGCGCGGGCGGCCCAGCTTCCTGATTCAGTTAATGGCGTTGATACATCCACAACTGCGCGCATATTTGACCAACGGCCTAGGGTAACGGCGACGCTTGCTTGGGGATCATTACTTGGGCGTTTTCTAACGTAGTTTACCGTACCTGACGGGTTGCCTAAGCCGGTTATCAGCCCGTTAGAGCCGCGAATAAACTCCACCTTTTCATAAATAGCGGTATCAAGATCGCCCACGAAAATATCACCAAAAGGGATTCCCGAGCCGTCTACATGCATACTGGTTATGTCAAAACCGCGGGCGTTAAAATAGGTGCGGTCTGTTTCTGTTTGGTCAATGTTGATACCCGTAACTTGTCTAAACAAGCTATTGATATCACTCAAGTTGTATTTCGAAATGGTGTCATTTTCGATGATTGACAGAGATTGAGGGGTGTCAAAACTATCTAGACCTAAACCTGTTGCCCCAGAACTAATTCGTTGAATGCGGCTTTCAACAATACGAATAACCTCAATGTCGTTTTCGGCTGTGTTATTCGTGTCTTCATTGTTTAAATCTGCTGCTTGCGCATGCATGCCTAACGCCAACATCAACGGTGATAATGCAAAAGTGTGCCTTTTATTCATAGTGCTCTCTGAATGTGAAGTGTGATTAATAAAGCGGGGTCATTATAATCATTGATAAACGTATTGCAAATGATAATCATTGCTATTTGATTTTTGTTTGTGGCGCTGGTTAGCGCCAAGTTTTGTAACTGGATAGATTACTTACCTAAACGAGGGAAATAGACGAAAAGTAGCTTGCTTAATTAGGTTGCCGAAGCAGTAGAGAAGAGCCTAAGAGGGAGGCAAAAGGTTATTGTTTTGTGAGTCGAGCAATAATATTCGTGGGATAGCATCGTTACCAATCCAGATCAGCGCATTCTGACCCCATTGTTTAGCTATATTTATGGCTTGGTGTTTATCAATATTGAGTACTAGCAGGCTTTTTTCAGCAGGCCAATGTCCTTTTGGATCCTGTCCTTCGCCGTTGATGAATTTGAAACCCAATTGCTGTATTTGGTTTTTTAATTGGGTGTGTGCAATGCGGTTTTGGGACTCTGGGAGTAGATGGCTACGAGGATTGTATGCGCTGATAAAGGCCGCTTGTTTGCAGTCCTTTTGATGCATTAATCGTTGTAAGGCGTCAGAGTATTTATCGACCAACATAACAAACTGGTTATCTGCTAATCCATCAGCAAAAACAACATATTCAGCATTTTTGTAAGCGGCTAATAAATCATTATCCATGTTCAACCACCTCCGTCGCCTCCGCCCCCATCTCCGCCGCCATCACCTTCGCTTCCCCCTTCGCCATCGCCCTCTCCATTGCCGTCTCCACCTGCTGAAGCGGAAAATTGTTTAATGAATAAATCCGCCTCTTGTAAAATGGAATAATGTTGTAGGTGGCCTGCTGGATTTAGATTAAATACTAAACCTTTAAACATATGTTGTGGAATATTAAGGCCAATAGGTTGAAAAGCAGCATAGGCTCGTTGCCACAATTCAGAGTACTTTGCGGATTGTAATTGAATTTCTGGCAGCATCACAAAGGTGGTTTTAAACAGTAGTTGATGCTTTTTAAGTTCTGCAGCTTCCCATAAAGTACCCGGTCGGTCAGAGGGAAGCATTAAAATGTGTGTAGCCCTGTGCATTAAATCTAAGACGTTAGACTGCCATTTTTCTTCTGTACTTTGCACTCTAGCTGCCCCTGCAAATTCACCAGGTACGCCAAAGGTAACGACCAAAATATGTGGGGACAAAAAATGCGTAATAGCGGTTTCGAAATCTGTGTCACCTACCTTTAATGCACCAGTGGTTTCAAACGCTCTTAAGTACAAAATAAATTCTTTAGGTGGGACGTCATCTCTTTTTTGCTGAGTCAACAACATATCACCTGCCGCTTTGTCTAACTTTTTATGGATGCGCACAAGCGCTTTTTTTCTTCTTTTGTATTCAAAATAGATACCCAATAAACATATAAACAGAGCAGCTAAAGCGCATTCAACAAGAAAATCATAATAGTCAAACGCCATCATTACGCCATTGAGTATTGCCAGCAGCAGCACAGCACTGGGAAACAGCATGTTTAATCGCGCTAAGCGGATAACGGATGAATCAGTAATGTGGGTAAATTTGTTAGTCAGGCTGTGAAAACCAAAATCCAATAACGTTTGAATATATTCTGTATTACTTGCATATTGATGAGCGGACGGTAGGGGATTGTTTGCTGTGTTATTTGATGTATCTGTTTGTTTAAATTTAATTATTTTGTAGGCAGGAAAAAAATAATAGAGCATAAAAATAAGATGTAAAAAAGGCAAGATTACAAAAATTGAACTGGGGTATTTTGTGTTTTCTTCGCTTAAAAACACAATGCTTTTAGTGTCGAAATTCATGCTGAACATAACAAAACTATGAATCATAATGAAAACGCCAATATCGAGTCCTATATTATTTTTAGCATGTTTGCCGATTAATTCAGCGAAGGATAGCGCTGGTTTGGTCTTTTTGGTCTTGGTTTTTTGATAAAACCCAGGCTCGTTGCTAATAATCTTGATTATTTTATAGGACTTTAATTTACCTATTTTTTGGCTACCAACGTAATCTAATACCCTACGACCGTTGCTGTCAGTTTGATTAGCGTTCGCACCATTTTCAAGGAGCAGTTTTACAGTCTCGATTTCACCTTTAGCACAAGATAACATGAGCGCTGTTCTGCCTAACAAGTTCGCTGTGTTCGGTTTAGCTCCTGCTGCCAATAGTTTTTTTACGATATCTATCTGTTTGTGTTTGCAAGCAGTCATTAGTGGTGTAAACCCGAAAAAGTCTTGTTCTTCAATATCGTGTTCAATTGTTAATAGAATATCCAGCGCTTGTTGATTGCCCCGTTCACACGCAAATATCAAGGGGCTTTGACCTGTCGCATTTTTTACTGATATTGCTGTTGGGTCTGAGATTAAATCTTTAAGTTCAACGAGGTTATTTTGTGTTATTGCACAGAATATGGGGGCTTGATTTTGATCAGTCTGTTCTTCACCTTTTTTTGTTTTAAACAGAAGATTAAACATATTGTTAGCTGTTTAGAAACGTATTTAAGTTAAAAAAAGCAACCAATAAATGTAGCACCATAAAAATAATAGGTACTTGAGACTCAATGGACGTGAAAGGTTTGTATTTCTGTTTATTTTGCCCCTCTTCTAAGGCTTGCCACTCGGCTGTATAAGGTGCTAAAGGCAGTTGCTTTTCTATTTCCAGTATTACTAAAAATTTTGCAGAATTAAGTGCTTTATATAATAGGATCAACTGACGCCACATGAAACTTGCGATTATGCCAGCAATTGACAGTATGACTAAGGAAATGACTTTATCGTCACCTTGAAAGTTGAAGTAGCTTACAAACGAAACAATGATGGTGTTAATGCTAATAAAAAAACTATTTGTTGTTTGTCGACGATTACTAATATTCTCCGTAGCCGAAACACACATTTTATATTGTTCAAGGATGCTTTCCTGACATGTCTTGTCGCCAACAATGGATGAATTGAATAATGTCTCTTTGATAGAATGTTGCGTCATGGCTAAATTTATATCCTTTTTGATTTAGTATCGAGCGCTTAATTTTTATACTATTCCATTTTTAAAGTCTAAGGTAGCCTAGGCTGCTTTAATTTTTATCTTAGACAAGAAATAATCGGCAAGAAATAGCTAGGTTATTGAGGGAGGTTTATCGCTTTCGTCAAGGTGATCTTATTTTTCGCCGTGATGAGTTATGCGAATGGGCATCTCACAGGGATGCCCTCTGACTTATTTGTTTTTGCGTTGTGCAAATGCTTTTTTGTTGATCTCTGCAATCTCAAAAAATGCTTCATTGGCTACCAACACGCTCATGGAGTAATGTGCAATTTTCCAAGTGTCAGCTTGTTTTATTACGACACCAGTGCCGCGGAATCTTCCCCACTTAGGTGAGACTATTATTTCGTCGAACCATGCTGTGTTGCCACTGTCTGCAAAATTTATATGACGTTCAACTGACTTATACGTCCATCCCGTGCCGCCCTTAAAACGTTCTTTAACGTAGGCATCCAAAGTGGTGGGGCGACTCCATCGTTCCCAATCATCAGTTCCCATAAAAACGCCGTTTTGAGTGAAAGCACCAAGGTAGGCATTCAGATCCGCTTGGCTTGCTGAGTAATGAAGACCGTCCATCAGTTTGTTAATCGACTCAGTGTTGTCTGTTATTGCTGATGGTTGCGGTCCAGCAAAACTGACACTGCTGAAAGACCAAAAAGCTATCATCACAATAGCGGCAAATCGTTTCATCATTATTATCCTGTTAAATGGCGGACAACTGCACGAGCTAGTTTTTAATGCTAAGTGCAATTGTCCGATTATTCGCTTATCAGCCTGCTTTGAACAAGCAGGCTGATAAGCGATTTTTAATTGCGCTAGCCTGTTAATAGTTGCCGCGGAAGGTTAACCCAACAGTACGTGGCGTAATACGAATGGTAGCAGGCTGATCAAAAGGCGGTCTGCCTATCGCTCGCACTACACCATCATCGTCGAACAAGTTATTTGCAAACAACGACACTTCAAATTCATCAAAGCGCACACCTAAGCGTAAATTGGCCACTGTATAGGCATCCATTTTACGATAGTTGGCAGCCTCTTCGTTAAACTCAGTAGCACGGTCTCCTGTGTACTGCACATTAAAATACGCGAAGCCCATGTAGTTTTGGCTTAACGCGCGCTCATAATCTGCACTAGCATTAAAGGTCGTTTCTGGTACGAACGGAGCTGAATCACCTTTTAACGCAGATAAATTAGGCACATCTGCATCCAAAGTACTGTTGATGTATGCACCACCTAAAGACAACGTCAAGGCGTTAACGGGTTTCATACTAAGTTCAAATTCTATCCCTTGGCTGGTGGCTTCGCCGACATTTTCACGGAAACCAAAACCACACTCAAAGGAGCGGCTGGTTTGCATATCGCTCCAATCAATGTGGAAAACAGTTGCGTTATAACTGAACATACCATCACTGGACACGCCTTTTATACCCGCCTCGTAATTCCAAATTTCATCTGGTTTAAAGAAGCGTGTATCGCCGCCTTCACGTTCAACTTGAGCCAATTCTTCAGAACAAACTGATTCAGGAATAGCGCCGTTGATGCCACCGTAACGGAAGCCTTTCGCAGCTTGAGCATAAACCAAAACTTCGTCATTTAAACGATATGACACGTTCAGTTTCGGATTCACGCCATCAGTGGTACTTTCAGGTCGAATATCACCGTTTGATTCACCGTTGAACAAACCAGACTGGTAGAACTCGATATTTTGTTTCCAGTTGAAATAACGTAAACCGGCTGTGATAGAAAGATCACCAATGTCGTAATATGCTTCACCGAATAACGCATAGGTCTCTACGGTTAGATCGTCAAAACCGTAGTACAAGTGGTCCTCTGGTGCGCCAAAGGCCGAAGAAGGCACGCCCAATATTGCGTCCGCTCCTGGAACAGGAAAGGTGTTTTCATAAAACACATCTTTTTTGTCAGCATAAGCACCCACAGTCCACTGCAACTTATCATCGGTGGTTGAGGCTAAGCGTAGTTCTTGCACCCAGACTTCAGAGTCAGTGAAATCGATGAGTTCGTGTGGCGTGACCTCGGGAGGAAGCGCCGACTCAAATAATAAATCTAACGAACGTCTGTTAATGATCGAGCGATCAAAATACGAAGTAGAACTGACCAATTCAGCCCACTCTAGGTCATATTTCAAGGTTAGATTGGCAATATTTACTTCATCATCAAAGCCATCGAAAGACGTATAGTTTCTGGTTAAAAACGGAGTAGAGTCGATGTCTTGTGGATAGCCATTATCTGAATAGTTATGGTGAAGTAGGGTTAATTCCGCACGCAAATTGTCGGTAGGGAAGTACAAAGTCGAGATTTTAGCACCTTTCGATATGCCATCGTTAAGATCTTTTTCGCCAGTGACTTCATTATCAATATAACCACCGTTGTCCATGTAATAGCCACTTGCACGAATGGCCAACTGGTTTTCGATGACCGGGGCATTGATCAGACCTTTCACCGAATAGTTTTGTGAACCATGGCTGATAGAAGATGCAGTGGCTTCATAGCGACCACCAAATTCGTTAAGATCAGGCTCGTTTGAAACTAGTCGAACCGTACCTGTCATTGACCCTGCGCCAAATAGAGTCCCTTGAGGGCCGCGCAATACTTCTACACGTTTCAAATCAAACAATGCAAACTCTGGGTTCATGCCGCCCATGGAAATTGGAATTTCATCCATATAAATGCCGACAGTTTCTTGGTTTTGGGTATCGTTGTCGTTACCGCCACCATTAGCCACGCCACGGATAGATAAACGGGTTCTTCCCGGACCGTTTTGGTAAGATGTTAAGCTTGGCACTACGCCTAATAAATCGGTAAAGTCGGCAGCGCCAAGGTTATCAATTAGTTCGTCAGTTACCACGTTAATGCTAATTGGCACATCGTTCATATCTTCTGAACGTTTACGAGAGGTCACTAGTACACGCTCGACCTCAGCATCATTTGCTCCAGTTGCGTTAGATTGCGCGTACAGACTCATTGGTGATAAACAGGTAGCGACGGCTATCGCCACTAGGGTTTTGCTCTTTAAAGAAGGAGCAATAGAAAAAGGTGTAGTTGTTTTTTGATGTGTCACTGTTGTGAATCCCTTGTGTTTAGGTTCATATAATTAGTCTTTGGGAAATGCATGTGCATTGACGTATTTATCATTATCTCTGTTATGGATGATTGGTGTGTTTATTTAAGTGTTGTTAATCTATAACTAAGCGTTACTAACGACGAGCTAATAACTAAAAGCTAAGTGATGCCACTTATTTAAAGCAAAAGATAAAACTGCACTGAAAAAGTTTATCAGTAAAAATGTGCTAAGCAAACCTCTCCAAGTGCCTGAATGCTTTAAGTTTTTTTAAAAACTCAAATTGGAAAATATATTTCCCTAGATGTGCCTTGTAATCTTAGTCTTAAAACGGTTTTTCGCTTTGATTGAGCTGATTTATTAATCAATGAGAGTGATTTTACTGACAACCACTTGCTCAGTTAATAATTGTCCTTCCACATAGGGATTGTCGTGAACTCGATTCGCAGGCATTGCCGCAATTTTGTCTACCACGTCCATTCCCCCAATCACTTTGCCAAATACCGCAAAACCTTGTTTATCAGGGTGGCGTAATCCGCCTGCATCCAAATGCGGGTTATCTATGGTAGAGATAAAAAATTCTGATTGCGCTGTTCCTAAATCACCACGGGCAAAAGAAACCGCGCCTCTTGTGTGGGTGAGGGTGGTTTGTGCCGTTGATTCGTGAGTGATTGCTGGTAGCGGAGCATCGAAAGGCTCATCAAGTGCCGCGTTCAAACCACCTTGTAGAACTGCGATTTTCAGAGGGTGGTTATCATTGCTGTGGTCAACAGTACGATAGAAGGTCAAGGTTTCAAAATGCCCGCCTTTTATGTAAGCAATGAAATTGTTCGCGCTTACTGGCGCGTTATTTGTGTCTAACTCAATCTCAATATTGCCATATTCAGTGGTCAACACAGCAACCGGAAGCTGAGCTTTTTTGGACGTCGCACAAGCGCCGAGTAACAAGATGCAAATGCTGAAGGTTAGAAAATACGAAGAAAACGTTTTAATTTGGTATGTCATTGATACATGTCAGTTTCGTTATTTGCCCTAGCTTAGCAAATATCACTAAACCTGAAAACCTGAGGAAACCCGCAGGTTTGTTGTGACCCCGCAGTTTCGCAGTTCTTTAGTCATAGCTCGCTAAAAACGTCAATTTAGCCAATTAAGGCTAAATTTGCGTTTTTAGCCTATTTGGGCTAAATTAATCCTGAAGCTCAAAAGAAGGAATTAGTGTGGAATACAATCAAAAACCCATCGCCGTGATTAGTGGGGATGTGGTTAACTCGACCCAATTAACTGCAAAACAGTTTGACCAACTACTGCAACGCATTAAAGACATCCAACAATGGATCAGTGAGGTAAACTATTTAAACACACATAGTATTAAACGTGGTGATGAATTTCAGACCTTGATCCATGATATCTCAAACGTATTGAGATATACCATTGTCTACAGAGTTGGCATAAAAGCCCTTGGTAAAGATTTTGATAGCAGGATTAGTTTTGCCATTGCTTCAAATGCACAATTGCGTGAATCAGTCTCTGAATCCATGGGGGAAGCATTTGTGCTTTCTGGTCGCGGTTTAAAGGCGTTAAAAAGTGATAGGTTGCTGTTTAGTTCTGATCGTCCTGAACTCACGGATCACTTTGATTTATTATTTAAATACCTTGATCGACAACTTACCGACCTGACACCACGCCAATGTGAAGTGATGCTTCCTATGCTTCAAACCAATCAAGAGTTATCTGTTAGCGACCTAGCAGGTAAATTAAATGTTGCTATTGCTACCGTTAGCAAGTCACTCAAAGCCTCTGGGTGGCCATTAATTGAAGCGTTAAATTATCGATTTGAACAACAATTAAAGGTAATTGAAGATGTCTGAATTTTTTAGTCTGCTGATTTCATTCTTATTGGTTCACATTATTTGTGACTTTTACCTGCAGCCAGCCCGCTGGGTAGAAGCCAAAAAGCAGCGCACCTATCGTAGTGTAGAGTTGTACTGTCATGCACTGCTGCATGGAGTCGCATTGATCTTGCCAGCATTGGTGTTAGACATTCATTGGCAATTGACCGCGTACTTAGTGGTGTGGGTAACAGTGACTCACTTTGCTATCGATCTGTGGAAAGTGACTAGCGCGAATGGGGATAAGCTGTCTCACTTTATAATCGATCAAACACTACATGTCACTGTACTCGCGGTAAGTGCTTTCTACCTTGTTGACGGCATCACTATTAATGCAGTGTTAAAACATGAAAAGCTCTCAGCATGCGTTCAAGTGATTTTTGCGTATTTGTTGATTCTCAAACCAACTTCCATTGTGATTAGTCAGGTACTGCAAAAATATACCCTATCCGGTTTTAATCCAGACGAATCAACACCACAAGACCAACCATTGAGCAAGCAAAGTAAACCTGAAATCACCGGCCTTGTTGCTGGTGGTGAATTAATTGGTTATTTAGAGCGCGTATTAATATTGACCTTCACCCTTGTAGGGAGTTACGCAGCCGTTGGGTTTGTATTAGCCGCTAAATCCATATTTCGATTTGGAGAATTGAACAAAGCGAATGGTAGAAGTATGACCGAATATGTACTAATTGGCTCTTTACTCTCTGTTGTGATCACAACCTTGGTAGGTGCTATCGTCTCGTTAAGCCTGGGGGTGAAAATTAACTAAAAAATCAAATAATTCAAAGGGGGGCAGATCCCACTGGTTTTAGCCCAAAGTAAAAATCAACAGCTCTGCTCCCGCAGATTTGCCCTCGCAGATTCGCGAAAACGCCTCAGATCAAATAATCCTGTTATGTGCAAATATTTATCGACAGGTGGGAGATTTTAGAAACTCGTTACACTTATACACAAGATTAGACAATAAAGCTTTCAGTCAAATTGTCGAACCCGCGAAAAGTTGGTGTAAACAGCACATCACCAGCTCAATGGAAATCGGTGCCACAAAGGCGCAAATGCAGTCGTATTTTAGTAGTAGAGACGCAATATGAAAAAGCAACATCAAGAATTGCTAGTTAGTCCATCACATATAGTTTCATACGTACCATCACCATTCGCCTCGTGGATGCAAGGCTTGTGTGTGAATCAGCCTCAAAGCCAACCCCTTAGAAACCATGCCCTTAGAAAACAAGCCCAACCGCCATTTACCTGTTTAGCCGAACATAAAACAAATACTAAAAATATGCAGCTGTTTAGTGCATTAAAGCAGGTCACGGCGACTATTTTTCAGTGGCTTCTCAAAGGCAATGCGACCAATGCATTTTCTACTGAAACGCGAAGGCATGTTCAGCGAATATTTCTCTTAGATAAGAAAAGTTAGTTGAAAATACTTGGGACAGTTAACAGCCCCAAACCAAACATTTTCTAATAATTGAGCACAAAAATTGAGAAGTCATCATGGACCCAAATCTTCTGTACATAACGATGCAAATAAGTCGCGAAAATTCAATTATTGAAAAAGCCGGAAAATCAGCGGACTTTACAAAACTAATTAAATTAGTCAAAGCCCATATTGTGTTAAGTGAAGAATTAGGCTCCACAAGCATTTTTGCTGACAACTTGCAAAACCTCGAAAAATTACAAGCCAAGTTAAACCGTTGTGAAATCACAGGTGACCTGTGCAAGGACTATCAATGTAACCAAAATATGCGATAAATAAAAAGCTCGCAACCGCGCACTGCGGTGAACAAATGCATTTATGGTAAAAGCACTAAAACGAATATTTAACAGAGTTGGGAATGTTTTTAAGTTATTCGGAAGTGAAATAACTTCGGGGGTAGTTCTACCCCCGAAAATGAGTTAAATCCCTAAATTGTTAATATACAAATTGAGAAAAAAATGGATATAGTGCTTCTAAAATTGACACTGCAAATAGAGCAAGAAAATTTAATTCAGCAAAAAGCAGGAAAGTCCGCTAATTTTACTTCATTAATTAAATTAATGAAAAAGCATATTTGTTTGAGTGCAGATTTAGGAGTTAAGAGTACTTTTTCCCAAAATTTATATAAACTTGAAAAATTACAATCTAAATTAGAAAATTACCAATTAACTGGTGAGTTCATTAGAGATTAATATTCAAAGGTTTATAAATGAATAATTGGAACGTCGATTTTGTTGAGAAATAATTTGTATTTTTCATCTTCAGAAATAAAAAAAATACTAAAAATTTCAGATTGTAAATTGATGCACTTGCGCGAATCTGGTGAACTAAATTTCCATAAAAAGGGCAGGGCATTTAAGTACGAGTTACCTTCTCATATTTCATTGTTACAACATCCTTTGGGGGAGCAGTTATTAAACTGGCATCATGAAAGTCATTCAAGCGATATTCCAAACATTCCAAGAGCTATAGAGACTAAAAGATTTTTAGAATATTTAATTGCTGAAATTCTAATACCTGTAGAGCGCCAGTTCGGAAATATAAAAATTACCTATGGTTTTACATCGAAGGAACTAGCTCGTTATATAGCGAAATTCTCTCCACAGGGCACAGCGCCTAAACTAGACCAACATGCTGGATGTGAAATAAACAGTAATGAAAACACTGTTTCAAAACGCTCAGGTTGTGCCTGTGATTTTATAGTCTCAAACTATTCTATGATTGAGGTTACTCGCTATATTGTGAAAACCTTAAACTTTGATAGGCTATATTTTTATGGTGAACAGCGGCCTATTCACGTAAGTGTTAATGATGCGCCTGTTAAACATTTACAAGTTATGGGAGAAAGTAAGTTGGGTAGAAGACATCCTAGTAAAAAGGCGTTTGGTGAAGCTGCAATTAAATTAGCTGAGGAGCTTTAATTTTGGACGCTGCACTTTTTTCTAAATTAGTAAATAAAATCGAAGTAGGCAAAAAACTCCCAGATGCTATTTATTTGCATGAAAGTGCTCTGTGCAATATTCCTGAAAAATTAACAAATGTAATAAATGCAGTAAGCAAAGCGCTTAAAGTTTCAAAAGAAGATTGGAACTTAGTTAAGTTGTCTCGCAAATCTTTTTCTATGAGTTTATTGCATTATCCTACCTTTTTTACAGAATCTTATCCTGCAATCAAGCAAAGTGTTACTGTCAATTTAGAAAAACTGACTCATAAAATAACGGATTACTCTAACTACGACAATCCACCAATATTACATCGTAAAGAGACAATGATTACCTCAGATCATCACTGCTACGATGAGTTTTGCCTAATTACTCAAGAGGGTGAACAGGCTGGCTTATACGAGAATCCCCGACATATTGGATTCAAAGCGTCTTGGGAAGCTATTATTCATTCTCATGGATATGAATTGGTAGATGGGCGGCTTTTTCGCAATTCCGCATTATTAAGTGACCCTAACGAGCAGAAAATAGATAGAGATAAAACAGCCATTGTCCGATATGAATTGTCTGCACCGATGAAAACAATGGCAAAAAATGGTTTTCTGGAAGGTCAATACAGCATTTTTGATTACGGTTGTGGGAGAGGGGATGATTTAAGAGAGTTAGAAGCTCATGGTTTAGATGCGCTTGGTTGGGATCCCAACTTCCTGCCCGACGCAGAAAAACTTAATGCAGATTTAGTCAATATTGGTTTTGTGATCAATGTAATAGAAGATAGAAACGAACGAATAGAAGCGTTACAAGGAGCATGGGAACTAACGGATAAACTGTTGGTTGTATCGGCAATGCTTGCCAATGAAAGTTACCTTGCTCAGTTTACCCCCTATAAAGACGGCATTATCACTAGCCGGAATACTTTCCAAAAATACTATAATCAAAGTGAACTTAAAATATTTATAGAGCTTAGCTTAGATGAACAAGCTATCGCCGTTGCTCCTGGAATATATTTCGTTTTCAAGGATAAGGAAATTGAACAGGAGTTTTTACAAAATCGTCATAGGCGCAGTCATTCATGGGAACATAAAGCTCAACCTATAGATATCAAAGAAGCCTCAACCAAATTACTTTTTTCCAAACATAGTGAATTATTTGAATCTTTTTGGGAGAGTTGCTTATTGTTAGGGCGATGTCCATCTGTCGGTGAATTTTCTAAATCTAGTGAGCTTATTGATTTAGTAGGGACGATCAAAAAAGCCTTTAGGCTATGTAAAAGTTTTTATGACGTTAAGGATTTAACCATTGCTCAACAAATGCGCAAAGAGGATTTGCTCGTCTATTTTGCCGTTAGTCTATTTGGCAAACGTAAACCATATAAACATCAGCCAGAGCAAACTAAGCGAGATATTAAGGAATTTTTCGGAACAAATACAATAGCTCAAACCCAAGCCACTGAATTATTGTTCCAAATAGCAGATGTAGAAAAAATCGAACGGGAATGTATAGAGGCGAATGAAACTTTGCCTGCTAGCGTATTGGATTACGAACACGAACACCCGCATTCACTAACGTTTCATAAACAATATCTCGACCTACTTTCACCTTTGTTGCGAGTGTATGTGAGCTCCGCGCTCCAGCTTTATGGTGAGCTAGATGATATACAGCTTATAAAAATACATATCACGTCAGGTAAGCTTACTCTACTTGGGTATGAAGACTTCGAGACCGCAGAACAGCCTCGATTGAAAGAACGAGTAAAAATTAAAATGGCAGAGCAAGATGTTGATTTTTTTGATTATATCAAAACTGCTACTTTTCCTACGCTCAAGATTAAAAATCTTTTGGTCTAAATTAATCAAGTTAGCTTTTTATCTTCACATTAACCAAAGGTTTGAATTCATGTGGGTTTAATTCTGCTAATTGCTCACGAACTCTTTTTCTTAACTCTAATGCTGGTTGGTATACAAATTCATCGTAGTCATCATCTTCAGGATTTAACAAAAGCAACTTTGAAAGAGCAGAGCAAAGCCTAGTCACCGCTTTTACATCACGACTATCACCTTCTAATGTTGGTGGCCTGCCATAAGGAAATGTACTCTGACTCACTTTCCTTAATTGATGAAGGTATTGTCCAAATACATCTGCTTTTAAACCAAATCCTTTTGCGGCATGCTCAGTAGTAAATCGAGGGATTTCCCAACCAGGAATTATTCCATGGAAACGATCAATTAACGCGTCATCGTGAAACATTTCGGGTAAATGCTTTATGTAATCAGCTTGCCTAGGTTGTCCTTCCCATAAGTCGATATTTGCCAAAATCATAAGCCCACAATCGCTTGTTAACTTTTTATTGGCAATACTAAAGTGACCTGATTCTAGATAGTCCTTGAACTTAGCATGAATGTCATCTGCGCCTTTAAAGTTTATAGATTGGCCTTCATCTAAAACAAGAAGATCATGCCTGACCAAAATTCCTTTTTCTTTTGTGTTCATGTTCATAAACAATTGAGCTTGTGACAACGCTCCCCCGCTATTAAGCCAAGTGTATCTGCTCAGATTTGAGTAAATAAAAGACTTACCAGTACCTTTGGGAGCAAGTTCCATCATGTTTAGGTTACTCTGAAGTAGCGGTAACAAGCGAAGTATAACTTTTCGTTGTTCATTAGAAGAATATGTTGCTGGTTCGTACCCCATAGTTCGCATCAAAAATTGAATCCACTCTATCGTAGAAAAGTTTTTCCTTGCTTCAACAATACTTGATAACTCAACCACCCCGGACTCCATAGGACTAAAACGTATCAATGCTATTGCATTACTTTTACCATCCTTTTCCATCGACAATTGTCCGGCACCCCACTGTCCCCCCTCGAGTAATGATTCATTGTCATCTAATACAGCATCCGTTATCAAAGCTTGCGACTCATCCAAACAGGGTATTGAAACTAGTCTTTTTGCTTTTTTAATATCTACTCTTGCATCGAACCTATCCAAGACAACAACTGTTTCACCCCTCATAATTCGGTTTTTGATAAGTTCTTTTTCAGATTTAGAGGGGAGATGTTTGCTCATGAAATCTGTAATTTTTAGCTCAATTTCCGCATTCGAAGATTCATTGTCTTGGTATCGAGAGACTAACCATTCTTCGACGAAAGACGGGATCGCTTGCTTGTCTCTTATACCAAGAGTTCTTACTAAACTTTTGTCTATTGTTAACTCTCTAAAGTTTTCCCTAATTTTGTCATTAATCATAAGTCGAACATTGCTCCAAAGTTCTTCGAACTTTCAGTTTGTTTTAAGAGTGGTTTGGGAATATCAACAACAAAATCCAAATTTTTCTCAATTTGTTGTGAATCCTTTTCGTAACGGCAAGCAATTGTAATTTCTGTATGTCCTTCTTGAGAGTGTTTAGAAGTTAAGGAAAGAGGTATGTTCAGTAAATCAGACTTAGAAGCGTTAATCACGTTAGCTTGTCCAAAGAAAGGTGGTATAGCTTTTAAGTGTAAATTAGAGAGATTACAGTTTACTTTTAAGGTTATTTGAAGCTTCCATTCTTTATCCGCAACAATTTTACAGTCTAATATATCAGTATCTATATCAAAAACATTTTGCTTGTGAGAGTTGCTTACTGTGCTTAGCTTAATAAAAGGGATTAATACCTCTTCTGGTGTTAAACCCCCATGTGACAGAGCACACTCTTTATCAAAACTAGCTCTAAGTCTGGGTACTATATATCCAGCAGAACTCTTGTAAGAGGGTAAGTAATAAAAGTCGCTTGGTATATTCTCCGGTTTAGTAGTTAGTTCGACAACTCGCTCTCCCACTTTCCCATTAAAACTATTTGGAACCTTCCTATTTAAAGAGGTCACACCGTGATCTGCTGTAACGTAGAATGATATTTCTTTACCTAGTGAGTAACTAATTTGAAGCCATTTTTCTATGGTCTTCCGTATAGACTTTATAATCGTTCGAGCATCATTCGCATGCTTGTTGAACGTACTCGTTTTATGTAATCTGTCATCCAGCTCATTTATAAATACTACAGCTAGTTTTGTCTTGTTTGATAGTTGATTTGAGCTTGCTCGCTTCCAGTCTTGTAAGATTAGTATGTTATCCGAAGTCAAATTTGTACTACCGTATTGACTCACCAATAGGTCTAAATCACTACCTGAAGTTTTGCTTGGCAACAAGCCGCTAAGTACAGATTTCTTGCCTATCTTTGTAATTGTTGGCAGTGGAGCGAAGACTAAATTCGCCTGAAATGACAGATTGTCAATTGTATTTAAGATTTCTTCGCAGGCTTTATGGTGGATTTGAGACAATGCATCAACCATGAACACAACTGTTATGTGGTCTTGAGCTAGGCT
This sequence comes from Aliiglaciecola sp. NS0011-25, assembly GCF_040370605.1. Lineage (NCBI taxonomy): Bacteria > Pseudomonadati > Pseudomonadota > Gammaproteobacteria > Alteromonadales > Alteromonadaceae > Aliiglaciecola > Aliiglaciecola sp. NS0011-25. The sequence continues at coordinate 109,430 of NZ_BAABWR010000015.1, read as the reverse complement.
TTCTTTAATCGACTCTGATACTTGTCGCCAGTCATATTGTGATTTTTCTACTCTCGAAGTTTGTGAAATTAGCCAGTCACCGAAAGATTTTGCCAGTTCGGTTTCATATTCCAATGACTCAGCTTCAAACTCTATTCTAATTTGTTCAAAATATTTATACGACCAATCCACAACTGTTTTAATATCGGCACCTTTATCAAGAGGATCAAGTGAACCGAGGTTAACCATTGACTGCAAAGTTGCTGCTAATTCAATGCTGTCAGAATTTTCTATGGTTTGAAGCCTTTCTATAAGACCTTTACTGTTTAATTTAGGGTTCTTTCGTATAGCGCGCTCTATAGCCTGCAGTAGCTTCGGCCATGGATGTATAGCTAATTTTTGAATTTCACTAGCAGTATCTTCTGGAGAGGAAAACTTTATAAGCGCTTCCAAAATATCAATAAATTTTGTTTCTAAATCAGAGTCATTTGAATAAAGATTAATTAACGGTAAACAAGCTATAGAATTGGACACCTCTAGAGGAGGTGAAGCAAATGCTATTTTATTTTCATTTGCAATTTTCTTTAATAAAAAAACAGCTTGATTGTGCGAGATTAAATGAAGGCAATCAATTAAATCGATATTTGTGTCAAACATATCAACCAACTCGATTGCTGTGCTCTTCTTAACGTTCAACTCTAACTCTAAGTACCTTTTTAACTCTTCTTTAAACGGTGTAAACCCGAGAAACAGAGAAAACATATCAGGTTGAGAACTGATGAATAACATTAGTTTTTCAAATGTTGTCATTCCAAATAATTCGAAATTGCAAGCCCTCAAAAGATCTCTAAGGAAAAACAATTGATCTATTTTTAATTTGTCCCTAGTCAAAAGGTTCAATTTAGCTATTGCTGAATCATAAAGCCATACAGGTGGCTGAAAACCTAACTTAGCACTTAATAATTGTCGTGGATTCAAGATCTGGAGCGGTTCAACACCTTTTGTTGTCAAAAGGTCATCAATACGTTTCAAAACTGCATGAGATTTTAACAGCACGCTTAACTGCGAGCTGTTATCATTACTTAAAAATTGGACTATTTGCGTGCGAGCAGCAGATACAGAAGATAAATTACTCGTAATTATAATATCAAAGTCATCATGAGATGATAAATTAAACTCATCAAAAACAAACTTTACGCTCATATTACCCGCTCATCACTAGACAAGTCATTTAGCAATTCGTTTAACAACTCGACTTTTTCGACTGTGGACATCGAAGACAACTTTAATATCCTTTTGAACTCTAGTCGTAAACCGTCATTGGTTTTCAATTTTTCTTTTCGGATCGCTGAATATAAAGCTGTGTCTAAAAGTTTTACGATACTGTCGCGGACTTTTTCTCTTTCAGTTTCGTCTATTTCTTCGATTGCTTTGCCTGTTGCGTCTTTAACTATCAAATCTAAGTCTAGAGTATCTCCATCTTTAATTGACTTTAAAAGTTCTGACGCAATTACCCCTTTCTTTTCATCTAAAAAAGTTATGACGCCAAGCAGGTATCTATATTGTTCCAATTTAAAATTTTCAATCAATTGAATAACTTTTTCACAAAAGACTGACTGATTATTTCCAGGAATCAATGGAGTAGGTTGGTAACTTAAACCATTTTTAATTGAAAACTCAACCTCATTACATAGCGTTTGTATCTGCATATCTGTGCAAGCGTCAAGGCGTTTTGAATATTTTAACTCGACTAACTGTTCTGGTGTAACTAATTCACTATCTCTAGCTTTATCAAGAAGCAAAACCAACCCCTGACTAAAATCATCATTAAAGTTGTTTAAATATGCTCGTACTTTCAGAATTTTATCGTCATCTTCTGGTAAGTTTTTAGTCCATGCATCAAGTAGCAATTGCTTTTTGAGATCTTCAATCTGAGCAAACTCTCTAAATATTGATGATAATGAATCTATATATGTATCTAGTTTGTCATAGGAGAAACTTCCTGTTAGTTCTAGTATGTTAACGGTCGCATCGGCGATATCTTGATTCGTTGCTCCTATAGTTGTAAATGTTTTTGAAATTGATTTTGCTTTTTCAGAAAGTAATTTAGAAGTTATCGTGGCCTCGGACAAATACTTAAACCAATTCTTCATTTCTTTCACATACGATTCTGCCAAGGATTGTTCAGCTAAATAATTTGACCTTTGCTCACCTCCTTGCACCCCTATTTCCCTTAAGACTTGACCATACAAGCTTAAAACAGAGACTTGCTTAGAAGTGAATTCTACCATCCTGCTTCTAAGAGGCTTCTGATTCATAAAACATCTTGCGAAAGCACTTCCCACAGTTTTTTCTTTGTGTAAAAAACTTACTCTCGTAGAGTCATTACGTATTGATAGCGCAATTAATATAGGTAAAACACAACTCGGTAAACCATATGGAGCTGCATTCAACTCTTCTTCTAAGGTCATAACTTCAAAAGGTTTGTCGCGACGTTTGAGAATCTTTTTCTTGATAAACGTCAAAATCTCTTTAAGGTTTTCGCTTACCTCGTCTGCCCCCTTCAAGTCTAAATCATCAGGTCGTTCAATAAATATGTTATTCGCATATTCACCTAAAACCCCATTAATTACACCACTCACTGGCGATGTCTCAGACTTCTCTCCCAAAAATCTAGTGTGATAGGCAGGATGGCTTGAATAATCTAGAATCTTGTCTACCACATTCGCTATTAATGGTGCATTTGGATGAACGTTTCCAATATCTTTATTTTTATACAAAAAATTCATTTTCATATATCTTACTGGTATATCTTTAGGGTATAACGAATGGCAATGAGCTTCTAAGTGTTGTTTTATGTCGTTCCAATTTTTGAGGTTCAAAATTGGAGAGGTGCTTCCAGATTTTATCAACAACGTTTCATTTGCGGATAGGCCTTCTTTTCCAAATAGTTTTGAAACCAGAAGCTTTATACTCCTATTAACTAATTGCCTTTTGCCTATTAACTGGCTTTTCACAGAATCAATAAGAGTGGAATTAACTAAAATTTTATTTATTGCCAAATACTCTTTCATCAACTCTAAAAGATTTTTCTCAACATTTTCCACTTCCAAACATACATCTTCAAAGCCATTTTTCGGTATCCAATAATAAACTTCGTGCGTAGGGTCTGCCGCCTTAACTTTCGCAACTAGCTCATCTGCTTCGAATCCATTATTCACTGGAACCATATTCACTATGATAGAAATAGCAGGGTCATCTTTAAATTGAGATAGAATATCAGTACGCATTCGTACAGAGTAGGAACGTATAATCCCAGAATCAGGTTTCGGTTCAAAATTTCCGACCCCCAACATGGGAAAAAATTCATCTTTTATTTTGGGGTTGTATTCAATTAGTTCGCTCAAAGTCAGATTATCATATGCATCAATTTCTTCAGACACAATATCATCTACTGATATACCGGACTCTCCAGTTAACTGCCAATGCTCTGTAGCGACATTTTTCCAAACTAAGTTGGCACTTTTTAACCATTCTAAGTCTGTAAAGAGAGTAGTCGCTTTGTGTGATTTAGAATCACAATCGTAAAGTACAGCGCTCAGAAAGTTTTCTGTAATTTGAAAGTTTTCGCCTAAGAAACTAGATAGTAGTATTAGTTTTAGAATATCTTTCCGGCGCTCAATTTCAACTTTAGTTCCCCCTATTTTTGAAAGAGACTTCTGATACATTTGGAAAACTTTAGAATCCAATGCTTGGAATTTTTCATCATAAAAATCAACTATTTTGGGTAGTCTAATTAATTCATCACCCCAGATAGTTTCGTCAAGCACTTCTATATCCAATATGTCGTCTGAGTTATCTCTGAAAAAAGTAAGTGCAGTTCGATTTGCTTGTGCAGCAATTTGAGCTAGATTAAAAAGTCCTGAGGCTAACGCTGGATGCAGGGGGTATACGTTATAAATTATTTGGCCCAGTTCATCCCTAAGACTTTCAAACATAGAAAGATTAAAGCAGCTGTCAATTAGTGCTTTCTCTTTAACCTTAGAGTTATTAGCCACTTCAGTGCCAAGCTGTGTCCAAGATTTTTGCATATCCAATAAGTGATAGCCTTCGTTCTCTGACGCGCTCAATTCGATTCTAAACGGAGTGTTGAACCTCCCAGATATTTTTGCTAAACCATCTTTTACGACATTGTCAGCTTTTGTTCTATCACCGTATTCTTCAAAAGATACGTGTGTCACACCAATAAAAATTGTGTGCCCATAAGACGGTGAACATGTGGTTTCGACGAACTCTTGAAGTTGCATGATTTCTTCACCTGAATTTCTATACGGGCTAGAAATAAGATCTTCAATAGCGTGCCCGAACTCGTCCCATAAAACCACTATACCAGCGTAATTATGATTTTTATAAAGACTCGCCCCAGCCTCTTTATATGCATGAACAAAACTTCTACCCCCATGTACTGCTATGTTAAAGTCCATCCCAAAAGTTTCTTTCTTATGCCATTCTAAAAAAGCTTTGACAGCCTGATTCTCATGGTTTTCCAACCCGACAAGCAATGATTCAATATCTAAATACTCAGAAATTCCAAATTCATCTAAGTCTTGATTCAAAATTTCTGGCTTAAGTTCGATAACCGATTGAAGCCTCTCTCTGCAAGCGTCAAATTCAGTTTTTGGCAAGATATTTGAAGGTTCTAATCCCGCCTCTCTATCTAAAGCATCATAAAGCCCTTGAAGCAACTTTGCGCCAATAGACGTTGTATTTGAGCCATATAATGAAACGAATAAATAAGGCCTAGCGTCAGCATCTGATAAAAAAGTATTTTTAATATTCTTAGCTAAGTTTTCGTTTTTTGAACTTGATATTTTTGAGAGGAGTTGCTCAAAACCTTCGCCATCCGCGCCAAACTTTAACAGGTGAGCGATTACAACAGCTAAGTGGCTCTTACCAGATCCGTAACTACCATAGACATTAATTGCTCTTTGTTCTTGAGTAGCCGAGGGAGACACTGCTTTACTTAAATGTTCAAATACTTTAATAGAAGCTTTCGTTGGCATAAAGCTTCCAACAAGAGATGAGTTAGATATTCCTTTATCTAATACAATCGCAGCATCGTTTATATGAGCGTTAATACTGATTATGTCGCTTAAATTCATATTCAAAAACTTCCCTATTTTCTCTCTTTATTAGATAACCAGTAAGACACGCCTGTATCTTCTATTGCAAATTCATTCATATAGCGCTTTATATCGCTTCTAGGGTTCATACTCGTTATCAAAACAATTTCTCTCTGCCCGTGCAGCATTGAGATAAATGACCAAAACGCTGCCTGATCAACTTTGGGCCAGTTAGTTATCCAGTCTTCAGGTCTGTAGATCAACAAACCTTTTGCTGTGTTACTAATAACTAGTTTCTCAAATGTGCTTCTTGTAGTGCCATAGGCTGGTGCCCCACCTTGGCTTGGTGCAAGCCATCTCTCATAAGTAGATAATTCGATATAAAAAGAGTTTTTTAGGCCTTCAGTTACACTTATATCTTGGCTCATGAAACACACTGAACGATATCGTACTTTATTGTTCAAATGTACTGTATCTAGCACCTGTTTTGCTTTTTCTGCTAGTACTTTTAGTCCTATTTCCATGTTTCTTCTTTCGTTTGAATTAATCGTAGCATTGTTTTGTGAGGTGTTAGTTCATCATTAAACGATAAGGACTCGATGTCTATTGATGTTTGAAACGATAAAAGCTTGCCAAATTCAGTAGATTGACTAAGTTTTATTAGCTGCTTTCTAAGCTCTTGCGCGGAAATACATAAAAACTTATGAATATTTGACTCTTCACAAAATTGTGAAAAGGACACTGACTCTCTAGAAGGAAATAGCTGGTACTTTACCGTAATGAGGGCATGTATGATTATATCATTTGTTAAGTCGGGAGTCCCTATACGTAAAATACTTCCGTCTCCCGATTTTTCAATTAATCCTAACTCACTAAATGGATAATGCTTATCAAAAAGTCTATTGACTCCTTGAAAACTTTTTTCTATCGACGCGACAGCTGAACTAGCCTCAAACTTTTCGATAATATTTTTCTCAAGATCTTTTAGTATTATCTCAGGTCTATTTTGGCAATCAAACTCAATAAAATATTGGGAGTACGTATCAGCTTTTTTCGAAAATGCCAATGCAAAATGAATCGCCCACCATGTGCCTGAATGTTCAAGTTTAGAATCATAACTATGAATGGCTTTTCCAAAATTTGTTAAACGATAAGTTTGTTTAGGCGCTGATTCAACAATACCTGATGCAATTAACCATTCTTGAATAGCTTTAACAACATTGGAACCGGCAATCATGACGGCCATCGTTTGGGCTGTATATTTGCTTGAAAAACAAGAAGGGTTTTTTTCTACAAGAGACATTGCGGTGTGAAACCACCACTTATTAAATGGAAAGGTCTGATTATTGATTAAAGACAATTCTAATTCCTTTTAAACTACAAGTTTCCGATGCTTTGCTTTACTCTAATAGGTCAAAGATTTGCCCGGTACTTCACAATTATAGATCTTAGGAAAATAACACTAACACTAATAGACAGAAAAATAAATGTGATGTTTTTTATTGTTATCAGTGCTTTGCACACTTTAATCCTATTAAAATGAAAGTATAAAAACTTTAAAATAATTTTTCTAAACACGATTAATAAATGAAACAAGCTTTTTTTGTTAAAAAAAATTGCTTTTTCCGAATGAAAATATTGAAACCTACTGACTTCTTTCTATTCATAGTTTTCAATACTCTACCTGTGCTTATACACAGCATTAATTTCACTTCAGTACTTCCATCCATTTAAAAAATTGCCTACCATTAACTTCTGGATGATTTCTCCAAAATAGGCAGCATGAAAGCAAAATACACAGGACACGATACCTTTCCGTTAAGGTATGGATGGTTGTTTAAATCTATTAACCATCTGAATAATAATGGAAAATTTCAAACATCAAATGAAGCTCATACACGTGATGCGATAGTGAAATTGGGTGTTGGCAAAAATATGGTCAATGCTATTCGTTATTGGGCGGAGGCTTCTTCTTTTGTAGAGCCTAAAAGTGAGAATGGAAGAATAGAACATTTTGTTTCTGACCTCGGCAGCTATATTTTCGGTTCCGCTGGAGAAACTGAAGGAGCAGATCCTTATTTAGAAAGAATAGGTTCAGTTTGGTTAGTGCATTTTTTACTGAATTTTAATTATGACTTTCTTTCTGCCTATCGCTACTTTTTTAATTATTCAAACGTGCAGAGTTTCGAGAAGAAAAAGCTTTTAGATGACTTTGTTGATGAATCAATTCATTTGACGAAGTCTGAACCTTCTAATATTTCGACTCTAAGAAAAGACCTTGATTGCTTTATTAATACTTACAGTAAAAAACGTAAAGCTGCTTCATCTAAAAAAGGAGCTGTTGTCGATGAGGAGCATTTTAGCTCTCCTCTGAGTGAGTTAAATTTGCTTAAAGAAAATGGTAACTCATTTTATATCAGTGAGTTAGGTGAGAGGCATAACTTACCGATAGAAATATTTATTTACGCGCTGATTAAATTTATCGCGGTTGAAAATCAGGATTCCAATGTGGACTCTATTGAATTTGACGCAATTTTGTCGAAACCATGTTCTCCAGGTCGAATATTTAGGCTATCTGAGTCTGGTTTAGGCCACAAATTAGACGAGGCGCAGCGTATCACGAATAGTAAAATTAAGTGGATTGACTCTCTAGGTTTGAGACAAGTAAGAGTAAGTAAAGAGTTAATTTCTAAACCTGAATTATATATATATCAATATTACGGAGATAGTTGTGAATAGTCATTCTGTGGTTTCCGTTAATCCTCGTTATAAATCTTCTACTCGAATTGACAGTCAAGGAGGTTTCCAAGAGTTTATTGATGAGTTTGTATTGCATGGTACAGCTATCAATACGATTGAAACATTTTGCCGGAGCTTTTCAAATAGTGCACAACGCACGTTCACATTAACCGGCCCTTATGGTTCTGGTAAATCAACTATTGCTCTTTTTATAACTTTTTTACTATCTCAAAATAGTGAAGAACGAAACTACGCTCAAGAGAAAATAGCAAATGTAGAAGGATTGACTGATTTAGTTAAAAATGCTTTTCGTTTAACAAAAGGTTGGCAACCAATTAAACATGTTTGTGGGTTAAGTTCGCCTGCTCAATCAATATTGTTAAGTATCGCAACTCAAACTAAACATAAGCTCAATGAACAAGAAGTTTCAGAATTATCAGATGCTCAATGTTTAGAGCAAATTAAAACTATTTTTAATCGCAAAGTTAATAAATGTGACGGTTATATTTTACTTTTAGATGAATTAGGCAAGGCTCTTGATTTTCAATCTCGTTCTGGGGCCGATTTGTACTTTTTCCAGGAGCTTGCCGATATCGCTCAGCAGGCGAGTACTGATGTAATTGTAATAGGTTTTCTTCATCAAGCGTTCGCCGAGTACGCAAAGAACAAAGATGCGCTTACTCAAAAGGAGTGGGCAAAGGTACAAGGTCGCTACGTTGATTTTGGGTTTAATCCAAGTATTGATGAATCCTTGGTTTTAGTTGGTGATTCGATTCAAAAAAGTAAACAAGCATCATCTACCTTACAAAAGAAGTTTTCAAAGCTTGCAGATATCACTACTAAGTCGTTTAAAGGGCAATCTAAAAACCGAAATGTGTTAATTAATACGTTTCCATTAGATCCATTAGTTAGTTTACTTCTTGGTCCTATTTCACGCAGACGCTTTTCGCAAAATGAGAGAAGTCTTTTTGGCTTTCTTGCGTCCAATGAAAAATTTGGTTTTAGAGCTTTCTTACATCAGTATTATGATGTTGGACTAGATAATTTATGTTTATACAGTCCTGAATCGTTATGGGATTATTTAGAACATAATTTACATCATATTATTGTCACCTCAAGTGACGGTAAAGCATGGTTAGAGGCATGCGATGCGATACAACGAGCCGCACAAAAGGGAAGTGACCTTCATGTAAGTATCACTAAGATAATTGCCTTACTGACTATTTTTGGATTTCAAAATCATATACATGCTTCCCGAGAATTCTTAGTTGAATATTTAACTGAAAGAGGGGAGGACAGAGGGGAAGTTGAAACTGTTATCACAGAATTAGAAAAGTGGACTGTGATAATTTTTAGACAAAAACATAATGCTCTCTTTGTTTTTCAAGGGAGTGACATTGACATAAACTCACTTGTAGTTGAAACAATAGAATCTATTAGTGAAGGCGTAGACTGGACATCAGTATGTAATGTTCAATCTCCTGTATTGGCGACATCCCATTATCACAAAACGGGATCTATGCGTTGGACTAATACACTTATTGTTGACAAGCTTGAGAGCATCGATAGCAGTATTTTAGAAAAAGAGCAGCTCTCAGGACAAGCATTTGCAACATTTGTCGTAATAGCTAAAAAGTGTAGTGAGAAAAAGTTAGAGTCTTTTTCGTTGGGTTCACCAGCCATTATCCTTGCATCACCAGAAGGAATCGAACCGTTAAAAGCAATTGCTATCGAATTACTTGCCCTTGAACATATTAAAAAGCATGAACGCCAAATAAGTCATGATCTTATAGCGAAAAATGAACTAGAAAGCCGAATCGAGGATGCTAAGAGGAACCTCGATGAACAATTCCATGAAATTTTAGAGCAGTGTCATTGGATGTTTGAAGGGAAAAAGCTGTCTTATTTACCGTTAAGTGCTATCGCTTCGCAAGTCGCAGATAGTATTTTTAGCGACGCTCCTGTTGTGTTGAATGAGTTGGTGAATCGCTCAAAACCCTCTGGAAGTGCAAATGCAGCTATAAATAAATTGATGTTATGCATGTTAGAAAATGCAAGTAAGGAAGATTTGGGCTTCGAACCTGATTCATTCCCGCCTGAAAAAGGTATTTACCTTTCATGCTTAAAAAGTAAAGGTTGGCATAAAAAAACTGCTGAAGGCTTTATCTTTCCATATGAATGGGATGAAAAAGCTAAATCGACGCATTCTAAAATGTACAACTTGTGGCAAAGTGGTGTTGATTTGATTAAAGGTAGTAGCGGTATGGTTACTATGGACCAATTATATCGACACTGGATGGCACCTCCATTTGGACTTACTTCGGGGTTATGTCGGATTTATGGCTTAGCACTATTGAAATCTTTGGAAGGACAAGTTGCGTTTTACGATAATGACTCTACGAAAAACTCAATTTTTATTCCCGAATTAGATGAAGTTTTTGTCAACAAATTACATAAACACCCACAAGAAGCTGGGGTCCGTTATTTTGAAATTTCCGGTATCCAATCCGATTTGATAAATAAGATTGCAGAAGCAACTCATTCTTCGACTGAAAAAGACTCCTCCATTTTGGAGATCGCAAAGCATATTGTAAAGCTAATTCACTTGTTACCAACTTGGGTTAAAAAGACCTCAGGAGATAGCTTTATTGACGGCAGTAAACTTGGGCTGACTGGTGAAGCTAGAGCCTTCAGAAATGAAGTTTTGAGAGCAAATGACCCCTATAAACTTATATTAGAAAGTTTACCTTCAATTTTCTCAATTGATACAACGACTGAAAATAGCAAAGAAACTTTAGCTAAGAAGCTTAAAAGTGCAATTGAAGACTTGTCATCACAGCATGAAATGTTAACCAATGGGTTTAAACAGATTGTCATCGACTTACTTGGCTGTAAGTTTGATAACGATCTCAAACACCGTTGTGAAAATGTATCAAATGCTTCTCAACGCCCGTCAGTTAAAGAGTTTGCAACTCGTTTAGCAAAGTTTATTGATGGTAAGTTAGGTTTCGAAATGGTGATAGCTACAGCCGCTGGAGCACATGAACGGAATTGGACGGATAGACATATTCGTAATGCGCTGGATGAAATCCAGAATCTCTGTGTTCAATTTAGGCGGATTGAATCTTTTAGCCGCTTCTCTGATGTGGGATTTTCTAAGCCAGTTGCTTTAATTACTAAGGGTGATTCAGGTAAACATGAAGAGTATGAAATCCATTTATCAAAATCTTTAGATGATGATAAAGAAGTAGTAGGAATTGTTGATAAACTAAACTCTTTGCTAAAAGATATGCCGATAGATAAAAAGCGGGCAGCTTTGAGTCAATTACTAATTAATAACATGGAAAAAGTTATGAGTGGTGAGAATGCAAGCTAAAAAGGTTAAACATGTTTTAGGCCTCTCTGGAGGAAAAGATAGTAGCGCGTTAGCACTTTATGTAAAGGAAACTCGTCCCGAAATTGATGTTGAGTACTTTTTTACAGATACTGGGTATGAGCTTCCTGAAACCAATGAATTTATTGATCAACTCGAAGAAAAGCTTGGTTTCATACATAGATTAAATGCACGCTCTTTAAATAATATTGAAGGCCGTGGAGAGGTCGAGTTTAAAAGCTTATTGAAAAAGCATCAGAATTATCTGCCTTCACAACGAGACCGTTGGTGTACTGTTCAAATGAAGTTAAAACCATTTGAGCAATGGGTTGATGGATTTATTGCAGAAGGCTACATTGTTAAAAATTATGTTGGTATTCGTGCAGATGAGCCAGAACGCACTGGCTTCATGACAATTGATAAACCTATTGAATCCATTATGCCTTTTAGAGAAGATGGAATTGTTAAAAGTGATATTGAAAATATCCTTCAGCGTAATGGTTTAGAGCTTCCTGCCTATTATTCTTGGCGCTCTAGGTCAGGGTGTTCATTTTGTTTTTTCCAGAAAAAAATTGAATGGATAAGGTTGAAAGAGAAACACCCAGAGTTGTTTGAACAAGCAAAAGAATTCGAAAAAGGTGAAAATAATAACGTTACTGGAGAGCGCTTTTATTGGATGGGTAAAGGTGAACCTTTAGAAACCCTTGAGAATCCTGAAAAGAAAGCTTCAATTATAGCTAACCATGAAAAACAAGTTGAACGTTTTAAGAAAAAACGTCGCAGAAATGCACTTCTTGGAGATATCGGTGGGGTCTGTGAAATGACAGACTTAGACGAGATTTACGATGATATCGAAGGTGGGGGAGCTTGCGTGACTTGTTATAAGTGATTAGTGAAATTAAGTAAACTATAGGGTTGATATGGCTGATAGCATTAAAGCACTAGAACAATTTTTTAATGATCTAATAGCTCAAGTTATACCTGGAGCTTTAGTTGTTTTAGTTTTGTGTTCAATTACAGACTTCGAACTCCCACAACACACCTCCGCAATATTAATGTTCTTTGGCATTAGTTATAGCGTAGGGCATATAGTATTAGCTTTAGACGAATCTCTAAGATTAATTGTAAATATTTTTAGTAAACCTAATGAAAATCTAACTAATGAAGCCAAAGACTCAGACGTTGTAAACGCTAAAGACTTATTTGTTAAATTACTTAATGAAAAAAATAGTGGTGTTGATGTATCAAATTTACCACTAAATGAATTAAGAAGTCTCGCTATGTCAGTTTCCAAAGAGGCGGCTGATCTTGGCCGGCGATTTATGTTTTTATCATTATCTTGTAAATCAACTGTCATCTTACTATTGATTTTTATGCCTTTTTTAACAACATATGAGTTCTTGAGGTTTTTGGCTATTTACAAGTTTGACTTGAATATATTTGTGACTATTTTGTCGATAGTTACTATCTTAATGCTTTTAACTATATTAATTATTTATCCAGTTGAATTGAGATCTCAGAATTTCAAAAGGCGAGCTAAAGAAGTCCCTTTTTCTGCGGCAATGGCTAATTTAATTTTGAACAAAGAGAGTAATAATGATACCTAAAAATGTTTATTTGGCTGGTGGGTTCAAAAGTGGTTGGCAAAATATTGTTAAAGAATGTTGTGAACATTATTCATATTTTGATCCTAGTTCGCATAACATCGTTAATCCTAAGGAGTATACAGAATTTGATTTGAAAGCTGTTAGGGAGGCGGATATTGTGTTCGCATATATGGAAGTGTCTAATCCTGCTGGTTACGCATTGGCATTGGAAATCGGATACGCAAAAGCACTTGGAAAATTGATCATATTTGTAGAAGAAGGGCTTGAAAACCCTAGAAAACGGTATTTTGATATGGTTAGGTACTCTAGTGACTTTAATTTCACTTCACTTCAAGATGGCATTGAATACCTTCAAAAGTTAGAAAACTTTTAAATCTCCAATAAATCGGATATAAACAAGTCAATTTCTTCAGTCGAATTAAAATGACTGAAGCTTAATCTCAGAGTTTTATTAGCGTGTTCATTGCTCAAGCCTATTGCGGTTAATACATGTGAAGGCTCAATTTCTTGAGAAGAACAAGCCGAACCTTGTGCTAAACAAAACCGTGATTCAGTTGCTCGTATTAGTAAACTAACATCTATTTGAGGAAGAGTGATAGAGCAAATACTGAGTAACGTAGATTCACTTTGCCCATTGATTATATATTCCACATTTGTCGGTATTAACTTACTAATAAAATAGTGCTTAAGATTGTTTTTCTTTAACTTTCCATAGTATTTAGGAAATTGCTGGACTGCAACACCAAAGGCTCTAATTAAAGGGGCTGCGACAGTACCACCTCTGAGGCCTTCTTCTTGTCCTGCCCCATGAATTACAGGTTCAAGGTGGCGCTTACGTAAATCTCGTATATAAACCGCTCCAATACCCTTAGGTCCGCCAACTTTATGAGCAGAAATTGACAATAAATCAATGTTCATGTCATCAACATCAATAGGTAACTTTAAAAAACTTTGTGCGGCATCAACATGAAATAAAACACTTTTGGAAAAGCATAGTGCACCAATTTCTTCAATCGGGTTAATAGTCCCAAGCTCATTATTGACGTGCATAATAGAAACCAAGGCTGTGTCTGGTCGAATAGATTGATCTATAGCATCTTTAGTAATAATCCCATCATTGTTTGGTTTTACATATGTAATTTCGAAGCCGATTGTTTTAAAAAAAGCACAAATAACTAATACACATTTGTGCTCTATTGAGCTGGTGACAATATGACGCTTTTCTTTAAATTCTGGATTACCTAACAAAATACTTTTAAATGCGATATTGTTTGATTCGGTAGCCCCACTGGTAAAAATAATTTCACTATCGTAAGAACCAATTAAATCTGCAATATCACCACGAGTTGCATTTATAGCTTCATTTGCTTCATTACCTTTGGAATGAATCGCCGTTGAATTTCCGTAAAGTGATTCGAATGAAGTCGTCAAACAGTTTAATACTTCTGGTAATACTGGATAAGAAGCGGCAGAGTCAAAGTAAATCAATTGAACATTCTCTTTTTAATCTTTTACAACGGGATAATTTGCAGTTCCCCATATTACATCAGAATTGTCCATCATTATCTCGATAATCGAAGGTACAAATTTAGCTAGAAAGTTTACTGCATCACGCTTTTGATCGCCATTTATACTGCTATCCCATGTTGCTCCGCCATGCAACATTTGATTTCTCAAAGTATAGAGTCTAGCAAATATTATACTTAGAACCGAAGATGTATTCTTACTACCAAGTGCTTTATTAGCAGCGGCATTTGCAGCTTTAAATTCAGTAGTCCATTGTTGTTCACTTTTATTTTGTCGTTGAAATTCCCAGAAGCCTGCATACACGTATTTGTTTGCTAAAAGCAATCTTATCGAAGTCGCAAATTCTTTCCAAACTAAATCAGACAGTCGATTAGCATTGTCTAACTCACATAGGCGTTTAATAAAATTTCCAAATGTTTCTTGTTCAGTAAACATTTTATGATCGTGAATTTCATTGGCATATGCAGAGTTGAACGATATCCATAAGAATATAAAAGATGCATCTAAATCATCTTTCTCTTTTTCCGCTCTACTTAACCAACTCAATGCTCTGTGAACTCGCAAACCTAAATTATCTGAATAAGAATCTCTTTCTGCTCTTTGTCTGGCTTTAAGATCACTAAAGTTCTTTGGCAAAATAAATTCCTTTTTAATCGAAGCATTGTTTTTTTGGTCAGCTTTACAATACCTTGCTTGGTAAATTTATTAAATATTAAGAGTTAAAAAAGCATAACTAATTGCACACAACAGATTTTTAAATAATTCAGTAGTGTTTTCATTCGACTCATCAAATTTCACTGTATAACGTATCCCCACTCATACTGTCATATCTTAAAAATAATTGATTCATTGCTGTTGGCGTTTCATTATGTTTTTTACATTAAAAGGGGCTGAAAAAGGAATTTTAAAGGATGAAAGAACAGGACAAAATCGCTTTATTTATTGACGCAGACAATGCGCCTGCTGCAAAAATTGGCATAATTCTGTCAGAATTGGCGCGTTATGGTGTAGTCAATATTCGCAAAGCTTACGGCAATTGGAAAAGCCCTAATATTAAGCCATGGGAAGATGTGCTGCATGAATTCGCTATCCAACCTATCCAGCAATTTGATTTAACCAAAGGCAAAAATGCCACTGATATCGCATTGGTAATCGACGCAATGGATATTCTGTATACCAAAGATGTTGATACAATATGTCTAGTCTCATCTGATTGCGATTTTACACCTCTAGTTACCCGAGCTTTGGCTGATGGTAAATTTGTGATTGGTTTCGGAGAGCGGAAAGCACCTACTGCATTTGTGAATAGTTGTTCGAAATTTCTTTACCTCGATGAAGAACCTGTAGACGAAAAACCAATAACCCATCGAAAGCCTAGTATCAAAAGCGATACGAAATTAATGAATATGTTGCGCCAAGCAATTGAAGCCTCTGAAGATGATGACGGCTGGGCTAACTTGGGGGCGATAGGGACGCATATTGCGAATCATGCATCTTTTGATCAACGAAATTTTGGGTTTAAAAAACTCAGTGATTTATTTGCTGCCATCGATTTATTTGAAGTGAAGCGAAAAAACGGTTCAGGTACTTATGTACGTGATTTACGCAAAATGAAAACACACTGATTGATGTTTGCTACTAAAAAATTTAGTAGCAAATATAAAAATCAAAATTATCGCAGTTCACTTTATTAAATCTCATTGCTCGTATAGACTAATATTTAACCAGATCAAAGGACTGTTATTATGCGAAATGTATATTTCTACCCGGTTATTTTCTTTTTTGCCTTTAGTTTATCTGCCTGTGTTGCTGATACTCAAAGTGTTAAAACTTCCGAATTTTCTGAATCAGTTGATCAGGCTTTAGGAGCTGATGATTGGTTAGGGGCAACCTATGATGCTCCAGAAAGTTGGGTTGAGGATAAGGGGCCTGAGCTAATTAAATACACTGCACCTGAAGATGATAGCTTCATGGTAATCACAGTGGTGAAAGGTGCCGATGATGCTGCTAAGGCGGCCATGCTAGCTTGGCAAAAATTTTCTCCTGGCTTTGCCCGTGAAGTGCGTTTCATTAACGATGAAGTAGCTAACAATGGTTGGCAACAGCAAACCTTTATTGAATATGAAAGCGCGATTTCTGAAGAGCGGGGGTTTTATGCCGTTGTTTTGCGTAACGCTGACGACTGGCATGTGGTGCTGGTTGATTCTAGCTTTGCCGTGTTGGGTAAACGCGGCTCTCAGTTAAACACCTTACTACAAAGTTATACCGTGCTTGGCTATGACGGTGAGAACTTCGCTAGTGCGTCTGCCCACAAACTTGATTCACAAAAAGTAGAGGCGTTGCTGAGTTTCGTAAATGAGTCTGCCAAGAAGTTGAAAATACCCGGTGCTGGGATTGCGGTGGTGCAAGATGGTAATGTGGTATATGAAGGTGGAGTAGGGGTGAAAAATATCGCCAGTGGCGAGCCTGTAGATAAAGATACTTTGTTTATGGTGGCTTCGAATACCAAAGGAATGACCACTTTATTGTTGGCTAAACTTGTTGAGATGGGCAAGCTTGATTGGGATGATAAAGTCACCGATCACTATCCTGAATTTAAACTAGGTAGCCAAGAAACCACAGATAAAGTGCTTATTCGTCACCTCGTTTGTGCGTGTACAGGTTTACCTCGTAAAGATATGACATGGGTATTTAATAGTGGGCCAGATGCGCCAGCGTTAATGGCAGTAGAAGATTTAGCCAATGTAGAGCCTACCAGTGATTTTGGAGAGTTATACCAATACAATAATCAAATGCCAGCAGTGGCCGGTTTAATAGCAGGTCATATTCTCTATCCTGACATGGAAATAGGCGCCGCTTACGACAAAGCAATGCAAGAATTTATCTTTGATCCCTTGCAAATGAATAACACCACTTTTTCTTTTGAAACGGCCTTAGCGGGCAATGTTGCTACACCTTATGCAATCAATTTTGAATCTGAGATTGAGGAAGTTGAACAGACTAGTGATCAAGGATTTAATTTGACTATATTGCCTTATCGTCCTTCTGGCGGCGCGTTTTCTTCCGTTTCGGATATGCTCAAGTATCTTGCTAATGAGTTGACGCTCGGTGTCAGCCCACAAGGTAAAAGGCTTTTTGCACAAACGCCCTTATTGGAAAGACGTATACCGGGTGTGTCTTCTGGTAAAGATGAATATTACGGGATGGGACTGTCGACCAAGAAAATCGCAGGGGTAGAGATTATTGAACATGGCGGCAGTATGGCTGGCTTTAAATCGCAATTCATTGTGATACCCAGTGCCAATGTCGCCGCGGTTATTTTGACCAACTCGGATGAAGGCTATTACTTAACTTCTGCATTTCAGCGCAAATTAATAGAGTTGCTCTATGATGCCGAGCCTAAAGCGGCTGACGAAGTGGATGTATTTGCCCTTGAACAACAAAAAATCAATGCATCGCGTTTAGATGAAATGGATTTACCTGGCGATGCTGCGATTTTAGCTAATTTAGCCACTCACTACGAAAATGATATTTTAGGCGAAGTGTCAATTTCAACGGTAGCGGGAGAAACCATCTTCGATCCTGGCGTTTGGAAAAGCCCGTTAACCACTAAAACCAGTTCAGATGGCTCAAATTCTATTGTGATGCTTAACCCAATCATGTTTGGAATGGAGTTGGTTATTGGACAAAACGAATCCGGTAAACGGACTTTAAAATTGATCGATACGCAGCACTCTTATGTGTTTACCGAGGTAAGTGCTAAGTAAGCTATTTTCTGATTTAATTTATCGATTGTTTGCTAGGTGGTCAGTCTGCCTAGCAAACGTCTGAATTGTGTATTTATTCTTCTTCTGCCTGTCTGTTACGTTTGTCTATTACGTCTTTTGGTTAGATCTGCTCAAGGCTATTCGTTGTTTATTTTTTCGTGCATTGTTTGTATGCCCCTGCACCATAACAGCCATTTAGTCTTTTAAAAAAATAACATTTGATGAAAAACGTTTAACAGTAATTATGCTAAATCTTCCTCACTGTTTTTGCTACTAGTATCCAATAATCAATAAGTTAACTCAGTCTGAATGTTTGCTTGTACCTCGTTTATACGTAATTATACGCCCACGGTATGAAAATTGCTGACCGGATGGTCAACTTTTAAGTGTAATCTCAGTGGAGAAGTATAAATATGTCATTTTTGAAATACGCTAAGCCCGCCATGTTGGTTTTGCTCGCAGCTAACACAGTCGCCTGTGGTAATACCGAAACGCCTAAAACACAAGTTGAGCCTGTCAGTACGCTAAAAGTAGCTCAACAAACCCATGCAATTAAAGCGGTAGTGGTGACCATGTACGAGTCTGGCGATGCAATGGGAGATGAGGCGGGTGAGCTGCAACTCTGGTTGGAGCGCGGTGATTTCTCTGAGCAATTAGACTTCCCACTCGGTGAATACGATTTATATCTTAATAAAGATGGCGTCTTGGTGATTTGTGTGGGCGGCGGTATTCCCAATGCAACGGCATCGATTATGGCACTGGGCTTAGATCCACGCTTTGATCTAAGCAAAGCCTATTGGGTAGTTGCAGGGATTGCCGGTGGTGATCCAGAAGACTTATCGTTGGGCTCGGCTGCATGGGCGAAGCATGTTGTTGATGGTGATCTTATTTATCAAATAGACGCCCGAGAGATACCTGAATCATGGCCATATGGGATTATTCCATTAGGTGCCACCGAGCCTGCCCAAGAGCCAGAAGACATTTCTACCGGATGGACACTAGATACAGTTTCTTTCGATCTAAACAGTCAGTTAGCCGATTGGGCTTACACTCAAACCAAAGACATTGAATTGGCCGATAGTGAGGGGATTAAAGAGTTTAGAGCGCTATTTAAAACCATGCCGAACGCGCAGAAGCCACCTTTTGTGACCATAGGCGACACATTAAGTGCAAGCAAATACTGGCATGGTAAGCACCTAAATGAGTGGGCCAACGATTGGTTGAAGTTATACGGTGGTGATGATGCAAACTTTATGACCAGTAATATGGAAGACTCAGGCACCTTAACCTCACTTTTACGCTTGGCTCGGATTGGTAAAGTTGATCCGCAAAGAGTGATGGTGTTAAGAACGGTGAGTAATTACACCATGGCGCCTGCCGACAAGTTAACCAGTTGGAGTGTCACTGCGCCGTATCCTGATGGTGGTTATCCTGCTAAAGATGCGGCTTATGTAGTGGGGAATACAGTTGTTCAGGAAATTGTGAAAAACTGGGGTACTTATGAGAATACGTTACCTTACCAAGTGAAATAACAGGCATTAATTTGGTTTTGTTCAACTAGCAGGTTAAATTAACCTGCTAAAAACCAATCAATCTTAAAATAAACCATTCTCTTTTGGAGCCATTACAATGAAATTGGTGTGTTTACTCTCTATCTTTTGTATGAGCCTTGTGTGTAATACCTTTGCCGCAACCTTTGATAAAGAGTTTGAAGCTTTTAAAAAAACGGCCTCGGCTGATGAGCTTTATCGGTTTTTATATGCGATGCCCAAAGGGGGCGACTTACACAATCATTCCACGGGTTCGAATCTGTCAAAATGGTGGTTTGATGAAGCCATAAAACAGCAGCAAAACGGTTATATTTACTATACGAAAGTGAAAATAAACAATTGCAAAGCCTATGCAGCAGGGCAAAATTCAAGCCCACCTTATTTAATGCTGTTTGTGAATATTCAGGAGTTTGAATACAAAAAACTCGATAGCTGTGAACAATCTGAATATAAACGCTTGCAAGATCTTAACCCAGAACAAAAACAAGCTTGGATGAATAGCATTCGTTTAGATAAACCCACTGAGGGACGTGATGAGTTTTTTGAAACCCATTGGGCGCGACTTAATTCGTTGATGTTCAACCCCTATATGCAAGCCAATTTAATTGTCAAAAACATGCAAGCCTTTGGCGCTGAGGGTTTATCTTATTTAGAAACCGATGCTGGAGTGCGTGGTTTTGTGCATCCAGATGGCAGCAGTTTTGGGCATGAAGAAGTGTATCAAATATACCTAAAGCGCTTTGCGCAAAAAGATGCCATCGACACGGGTGTCACGGTTCGTCTGCAATACGCGTTATTGCGGTTTTCTTCGCAGGCCTTAGACGGACTAGAGTGGATGTATAAGTTTGTGTCTGAACATCCAGAGCTTTATGTCGCCGTTGATATGGTTGGCCGTGAAGACAACGACAAAGGCCATCCGTTGCGCTTTTTACCCACGTTACGGAAACTCAGACATCAGTATCACGGCGTTAACTTATCCATTCATGCTGGTGAAACTGATGAGCCTAATCAGCATATTCGCGATACCCTGTTACTCGGTGCCACTCGCATCGGTCATGGATTTAATTTAATCGACGATGCCGATACCTTATTGTTGATGCGCTACAACCAATACCTGATTGAAATTAACCTCATCAGTAATCTTTTATTGGAATATGTAGATGATTATTCACAGCATCCGTTTCCTGAATATTTACGCTTAGGAGTGCCGGTAGCATTATCCACGGATGACCGAGGCATGTGGGACTCAAACATGACCGATGAGTATTATACTGCGGTGACAAACTTTAATATGTCGTGGTCGGAATTAGTTAAAACAGGCGCAAACTCTCTGGCATTTTCGTTTGTTGACGAGCAAACGAAACAACAACTTTTAGACGATTACTACCAACGTATCACTGAATTTGAAAAAGCCTTTAAAGCCAAAAAGATGGCTGCACTTCGTCAGGTAAAACCGGTTAGTTATTCCTACGCGTGCAAGGCATTTAAAGTCTGCGGTTCTTGATCTTAAAAGCACGGCTACATCTAATACGCGCAGCTTAGCCTGAGCTTAATCGAGCCGCAGTTTTCATTCTTAGATTTCTCGCGGCTGGGGCTGGTATTTTACAACCTAAACAATCCTTTGAACTCGACACTCTGGCGGCGCGATACCGTGACCTTAGTACCATTTTTTAAGGTTAATTCTAAACTCTCATTCAGCAGTGGTGAAACCTGATCAATTTCGTTTAGATTTACCAACTGCTGCCGATTTGCCCTGAAGAATAAACCAGGTTGTAAGCGCGCTTGAATTTTACTCAGGGCTTTGTAAATCATCGGTCTATTGCGGTCAAAGTAAAGACGGCTATAGTTGCCCATAGATTCAATTAGATGCACATCCGCTATTTTCACTAACCAGCATTGTTCGCCATCTTTTACAAAAAACTGGCTATCAGCTGTTAGCAAGTCCGCTTTATCGGAGGACGGGCTATGGGGGCGGAGTTTATCCCTTACTTTTTCCAACGCTTGGTTGAGACGTTGTGCAGTGACCGGCTTCAAAATATAGTCTAAGGCGTTAAAGTCAAATGACTTAATGGCATATTGATCATAAGCCGTGGTGAAGATTACTTGGGGAACAGAGTCTAGTTCTGTGAGCAGATCGAAGCCGTTTTTTTCTGGCATATTAATATCCAGCAATATCAAATCTGGATTGGTCTCATCAATTAGATCAAGAGCCTCGTCAACATCTTGGGCTTCGCCCACCACCTCTACATCATTAACCTGTTCTAACAAGTTAATTAGCTCTAATCGTGCTAGTCGCGAATCATCAACTATTACAGCGCGTATCATCGCTGGTACTCCATGGAAGTAGTATATTGACCACAACCTGTTCATCTTGTTCGGTCATGGTAATAGTCGCGTTGTCGGCATAAAGCAGAGCCAAACGCTGTTGGATATTGTTTAAACCCATACCCGTGCTGTCTTGCGCACTTTTTTGGATCTTACCGCTGTTGCGTACTTGCAAAAATAAACTGTGTTCTTGGCGTTTTGCCACTAGACATAATTGGCCACCTTGTTTTTTGTTAGCAATGCCGTACTTAATCGCATTTTCAACTAACAATTGCAGCATCATGCGAGGAATAAATGCCTCTCGGGTATCCCTTTGAATGTCGAACTCGGTTTGCAAACGGCCTTCAAGTTGAATGTCCATTAAGGCTAAATAGTCTTCAATCATGGTTAATTCGTCGGCCAAAGTAACCAAGTGATTGTTATTAGAATTGAGTGTGTAGCGATACATATCAGCTAAGTGACTTAGCATGTCTCTGGCCCTGTTGGCATCTTCCAAAATCAGGGCGCGAATATTGTTAATGGTGTTGAACATGAAGTGGGGGTTTAGTTGGTTAATTAACGCCTCTAAACTGACTTGTTTGAGGGTATCATCGAGTTGTTGTTTCTCTGCCTTGATTTGTTCAAATCTATGATAGCGCTTAATAGCAAAGTAAAGTGCTGACCAAATCAACATCACTAAACTCAAGTTAATGATATTTGACACAAATTGCATCAAGGTGAACAGCGTAGGGGTGTTATACAATGCCTCAGCAAAGGGTTCAAAAATGATAAACACGAGTAAGGTAATGCATATGCCCGCGATGATACTAGCGCCAAACGCAGTTAAGGTTAACATCGGTGGTGGCAACGATAGTACTTTAGACAAGTGATAAAAACGTCGTAAGACCGATGAAACGAACAAACCAACAAGCACTAATACGCTAGTGGAGATGAACTCTGCCCAAGAACCGCCTTGCAACAAGGCTCGGCTAAAAAAGTTGATTGCGCCAAACAGCAACCAACCTATTAATTGAAGTAATATAAACGAACGTGACATCATATTAAATTCTAGCGTTAATCCATTCAGCCATTAAAACAAGCACATGGGTATCCATAGTTTGTTCGATACTAGCATACTCGTTAGGTAATCCTGTGTCTGCATTTTGAAATAAGTGATTTAGATTGGGCAGCGATTTAATCGTGAAATCTGCATGATTGTTCGCTGTTAATAGGGTGTTTAGCGCTGCTAAATTGGTCTGAGCTGCTACTTGCAAATCTTTAGCGCCGTTGATGGCTAGAATAGGGCAGCTAACCTTATCTAAATATTGTTTAGGTTGGTAGCCTAGAAAAAAGCGCATCCACGGTGAACCAAGTTGCTGAGCTTTGCCCGTTGCAGCGGCTTCAGTTGCACCTTTTTGAATGAAATAGTCATGAATCTCCTCGCTGCTCATGCCGTTAACAATGCGTTTATAAAGCTGTGTATCTTGTTGACGTTGTGCTTTTAGGGCAGCTTCTTCCACGCCCATTAACTTTTGGATATCAAAAGATTGTTGGGTGACTAAACTCACGCCATCAACCCCTAAGCCAGCCATCATCACCACAAAGGCAATGTCTTGGTTTTTACTGGCAAGCATGGGCGCAATCATTCCACCTTCACTGTGACCAATAAGGCCGATTTTATGTTGTTTTATATCAGAGCGGGCAGCTAAAAATTCAAATGCGGCTTGTACATCACTTGCAAAGTCTTCGCTGGTGGCGGTGGCAAAGTTGCCTCCAGACTGCGCGGTTCCTCGGTCATCAAAGCGCAATACTGCCAAGCCTTGAGTGGTTAAATAGTCTGCAATTACTGCAAAGGGCTTGTGTCCAAACAGCGTTTCATCACGGTCTTGTGGACCTGATCCTGAAATTAAAATGACTGCGGCAAAATCGCCTTCACCTTTAGGTTTAGTCAAGGTACCGGCCAAGTTGATATTTGCTTTGCTATTCTTAAATACAACGTCCTCAATCACATAATCAAAGGGAGCCCCTGGGGTTTGTGGACGCTCTGGCGCTTTTACTATTTCAATGCTGCGGTTGAGCACCAGTGGCAGTTTTGCACTACCTTGAGTAAAGGTGCCGGTTATGGTGTCTGGATTGCTGAAGCTTCCTGTAAAGCGCATGCCAATCGCATTTACTTTAAAGCTGACTTCTGGCAGCGCTACTACCACTTCGTTGATGGGGATGCCAGTTGCACCTTGTGCTGGGCTATCTAAGGTTGCGGTGATTTGGTCACTTTCTTGAGAAAAATGCACGATCATCGGCAAACTGGTGTTTTCATTCACCTTTAACTCACCTTGCCAACTGCCAATCACATTTGCCAAAGCGCTAAACGCGGGTAGCAAGCCCCAAAAAATAATGATGAAAGAGATTAACGGTTTTGTTTTGAACATTTTTTATTTCCTCTAGTTAGTTAGTGACACAAAGCTTAACTATCTGGATTGCTCATTTGTGGATTATATGACTAGCGGTAAATGGCGAGGATGACTGGTAAAAAAGCATGTTTAGCAAATCTAATATGCTTTCAGAGTATATTAACCACTAACGGGTTTGCTATGATAGAGGTTATCAAGATGCTGATATCTTTTTCATGCATTCAATATGGACTTATCAAAGTACAAGGATTAAGAGTGACTTTAAGGAAGATAGCAGTAGATGCAAACCGGTAATTTATCATCCCAAGTTGATGAACTGAGTATTAAACAAAAAGGCCTACATTTTTTACAAAACTCAGCTGGCGCGAGAGCCGCTTTACTGCTGATTAGTTGGGTTTTGGTTTGGTTCAGTGGCGCTTTGGTTGAATTTTCTCACCATGCCAGTGTTTGGTTTCCGCCAGCGGGGTTGACCTTTGCTGTGTTTTTTGTGGTGGGCGCTCGTGCTATCCCAATCGTCATGTTGGCGGCGATTTTGGTCACTTTGTTTACTAACAAAGACTACCAAATTGAACTGCAAAGCGTCGAAGCCATAGAAGGGGGCGTGCTGTTTGGCGTTGCCCATATCCTTCCTTATTATGCCGCTAGTCAATTATTGCGTTGGTTAACGCAAACAAAGCAACTTACCTTACCACTATCTATTATCAGCTTTTTGCTAATTGCTGCGGTTGCATCATTAATCGCGACTTTTTTAGTTTTAAATTCGCTGGTCTTCTCCGATATGATGCAATTGCAAGAGATTATGTCTACTTGGTTACCGTTTTGGATAGGGGATATGGCTGGTATTGTTGTGCTCAGCCCATTATTTTTTAGCATCATGCATGTTATTTATCCGAAAAAATTCTTTATGTTACTTGAGCATATTGAAGGCCAGTTAAGCACCTCAACCCCGCAGTATAAGTACAAGTTGTTGGTTTCAATAGCATTAATTGTAATAGCTATGTTGCTGGCCAAATTCACTCAATCTATGGATAGCTCGTTTGCAATCTTCTTCTTGGTCATACCGCATATGTGGATTGCCTGCACTGAAAATGCCTTTTTCAATATTTTGAGTTTGGCCGTGAGTAGTTTGCTGGTGGTATTTTTAGTCGATGCGTTAGAGCTGATGGAGTTTGTTATGGTCTATCAATATGCGATTAACGTGGTAGCGACTAATGCGATGTTTGCCATTGCTGTGCCTGCATTAACTGCACACAATCACCAACTTAAAAGCAAAGTTTTTACCGATAATTTGACCCAAACGGCATCCAGAGAATACCTAATACAGCGCGCTATTTCTGAATTACGTCATGCTCAATGGGAAAACAAAGATTTATGTTTGTTGGTTTATGATATTGATCACTTTAAAAAGATAAACGACTCCCACGGCCATAATGCGGGAGACAAGGCTCTAAAAATACTCAGTGAAAGCGTTAAACAATTATTACGTCCAAATGACTTATTGGGGCGCTTTGGTGGCGATGAATTTATTGTTCTGCTGCCTGATACCAATCAGCAAACGGCAATGATGGTTGGAAATCGTCTATTGGCGCATATCAATGGTATGCAACTGAATGATGGTGAACCTCTTTCTATCAGCATCGGGATAACCGAAATGCAAGCTGATGATGATTTTGAAAGTCTCTTCAAACGTGCAGATAGTGCTTTGTATGAGGCCAAACGTTCTGGAAGAAATTGTATTTATCAACATTAGCCAAAAGCCCGGTTGAGTACAGTTTATTCAACTGCACACCGCTGCTTTACTTAAGTCGCACATAAACCTTTGCTTAATTTAGATGACGCTTTGTTGCTATTTATCAAAAGCGCTTCAAAAAGTCAGTGAATAACCTTGTAACTTGATCCATTGACGAGTTAAGTCGGTGATCTCCAGTAATCAAATGTAATTCACAAGCAGATTGGGCAGCGTATTTTTCTGAGTGTTGATAGGGTATTACCTCATCCTCTTTACCATGCACGATGCAAATCGGTTGCTTGCCTGATGAGTAACTTTGTTTGTCATAACCTGGCATGAATAGGGCAGGTGCTAATAAGAATACACCTGCGCATGGATGACGCTCGCAGGCTACCAGTGAAACATAGCCGCCCATTGATGAACCCACCAGTAATACAGGCTCAGTAACCTCGGCTAAACGCCCAATTAACTTTTCTACCCGTGCATCTGGATTGGCAATGGCTGAATAATCGAGGCTATCTACCTGATGACCATGGTGTTGCGCAATCTTTGCCAAGGTAGTTATTTTAGAGCCCCAAGGACCACTTTCTTTTCCGTGAGAGAAAATCACCTGCATAATTTTTCCATTAGTAAATTGTCATTTTATTGTTTAAGGCAGTGTATCAAATTGCCCGTGGTTTGCTGTTGAATACAAATGATTTTTTAGCTGATTTATAAAGTACTTGGAGCAACAACGATGTGCGAAAAATGAGTGAAAGTAGACTCATTGAAAAAATATAAATCTTTTATCTTTCATAAATCTGTCATTAATCCTGTTGTTTTATGAAGCTTTTATCACATTTTTTTTATGTAATAGAACTGTCTTTTTTATCTGCTAGTTTTTTTCTGCACTATTTATTCCTCAAAAAATATTCACGTGAAATGCAATATTTCTCGGGTTTTTTGTGCTGATTTTTAGTGGTTTGTCTTGGCTTTCTCAAAGTTAAAAAAGTACCGATTAGGCGCGTTTTACTTTGTGTGGAATTGAAAAATCAACTCATATTTGATGGGAAAATTATAATGAAAACTAAGTTTGCGAACGCTCGTTCGTTAGGTTTGCTGTGTCTTGTTGCCACACTTGCTGCCTGTGACGACGATAAAATTGTAGAAATTGAAGTGCCTGTAGAAGTACCAGTTGAAATACCTGTGATGGTTAACGCAGAGCATGCAATGTTAACCGACCCATTCTTACAATTACCTACTGAGAGTTCCGTCAGTGTGGTGTGGTTTACCAATTTCGAGGGTACTGAGCATACTTTGCAGTACGGTGAAACCACCACCACTAATGTTGTTACAACCTCATTAACTCGTATGATGGAAGATGCGTCATCTCAACAATTTGGTAAAACCTATGATGCAGTGAGTTATCGCTCTGTGTTTCGTCACGAGGCGGTGGCAGAGGGCTTAACGCAAGGTGAGCGTGTAGAATATTCAGTTTCCAGTAAAGATGAAGATGGGTTTGTATTTGCCAGCGATACTTTCACTTTAGCGCCAGCTCCTGCTAAAGATGCTCCTTTGAAGATATTACTTACATCAGACTTACAGTCGAAAAAGAATGTTGTCGCTAACTATCAAAAAGTAGTCGAAACCGTCGGTGTCCCTGATGCAGTATTGTTTGCTGGTGACTTTGTTAATGTACCGGATCGTGCATCTGAATGGTTTGATCAGGCAAAAGATAATGCGCCAGGTTTTTTCCCTGCACTACAAGGACATTATCAAAAGTATCTACCGGGATTCCCATACAATGGTGGAGAAATACTGCAACATTCACCTCTATTTGGGACCATTGGTAATCATGAAGTGATGGGGCGTTATCGTCCGACTGAAGATGATTACTCTCTTAATGGTGGCTTTAATGATCCGCAACCAGCTTGGTATGCGGAAGCCGCTTATGAGCAAGTAAAAGCCGACGTAAACCCGACTGATGATGCTCAGATTAAAGCCCAATGGATTGCTGATCAATCACATAATCAAAACAGCTTCTTAGATATTTTCTCTTTCCCTGATGATGGCCAAGGTGGTGAAGAATATTATGCAACTGTATTTGGTGATGTGTTTATTATTTCAATGAACGTGTCGAGAATCTGGCGTTCGTGGAGTGTCTCTGGTGCTAGCAAGTCTAAATTTGTGGAAAGCTTAAGCACCTTAGAAGATCCTTCACAATGGGGATTTGGTGAGTTTTTGTTTGAACGTTTTGACAAAGATTCCGAGCAGTACGCATGGTTAGAATCGGTTATGCAAACTGATGCTTTCAAAAATGCTAAATATAAAGTGGTAATGGCCCACCAAGGGGTATTTGGCTTAGGTGATAATACCGTGCCGGTGTTGTCACAACCGGTTATGCAACTTGTTTAAACGGATGCGCAAGGACTTGAAACTATCACTGAGTTCACCTTTCCTTTGAGCACTGAGACCTGGACCAATGACGTTGAACCAATGCTCAGTAATATCACTGAAGTGCGTTATCAATATCCGTTAGCTCAAGACGTATGGCTCAACGATATTGAACCACTACTGTTGGAAAATGGGGTGGATTTAGTGCACATAGGACACTCACATTTGTGGAATCGAGCGCAAGTGGAAGACCTCCATTATTTAGAAAGCTCAAATGTGGGCAATTCTTATGGTGCTTATTATGTTGATAGCAGCGGTGTGTATACCAAAGATGTGCGCTCTAGTTATGCCGATTTTTGGGCCGATGTAAATTCGGAAAATCCACGCTGGGCAATTGAAGATTATCCACCAAATGGCGATCCCCAAGGCCGCGCAATGAGTTTTCCAACGGTGTTTAGCCCGATGAGTTTAGAAAATGACGCTTATCCAAACTTGCCTTTTGTAACCAGTAATACCTTGTCAGTCTTTTCGATCTTAGATACTGGAACGGGCACAGTACAAAGTTATGTGTTTGATCCGACTAATCTTAATTCTGAAGTACAGTTATTCGATGAGTTTTCAATAGAGTAATTGCTGAAATTCAGTATTGGCTAATATTTGCGGCTAATATTTGCGGCTAATATTCGCGGCTAATAGCGCATAGTGCGCTATTAGCCGATTTTTTAATGGTTTTACCTTTCGCTAAAGTTAACCGTTTGGGTGCTTTAACCTGGTTTGTACTGGCGGTGCAAATTTAGCGAAACGCAATATTCAGCTGTGAGCGTTAGTTTAAATCACGCCGCTAGCGTATTCACTTCATTTATCTGTGGCAACATCTAACTGTTGTATATGCAATTGAATCTCTATCTCCGAATCTGTGGCATCTTTAGAAAAGTAGTGCCCTTGAATAGGATCAATCACTTCGGGACTATGGCTCACCGCGGTGGGAATAAAAAAACTGTTAGCCAATATGCCGTTAGTGGGATCAAATCCCTTCCAGCCAGCCCCCGGTAAATAAACCTCAGCCCAAGCGTGCATAGAACCAACCGCCCGATTGAAAGTATACTCAGCACCATTTTCGGCCGGAGGATCATACAAATAACCACTAACAAATCGAGCGGCTAGGCCAAGTTGACGAACCACAGAGATAAACAAAACGGCCATATCTCGACAGGAGCCTGAGCCTAACGAAAGAGTGTCATTTGGCAGCTGTATGCCTTCTTCATCTCTGCGTATATAACGAATGTCTCGACGAATCGCTTGGTTTATATCCATTAAAAATTGAATAATATCCGGATGTTTCGAAGGCGAGGGAACCGCTTGCTGATACCAATCGAGAACTTGCGATTGGTTCTGTTGTTGCGGATCTAGAATATAGGGAGTGAGCGCTTTTACGTCAGCACCACGATATTCAAATGGATATTCAAGGGCGTAAGATTCAAGTAAAAAGTCGTAGGGGTTGTCATCATCAATCTCAACATCGATTACCGTCAAAAATTCCAAAATTTCTGACTCTGTCAGTCCGAAGTTACACTTGAGTAATGAGTTACCTTCAACATCACGCACAAAACTTTGTTGTGAAGGGGGAATGGTCTCAACATCAAAACGATGGACACGTCTTAAGTGACCTTCGATTGGACGCAGATATAAACTATGTCCTGAAAAACTAACAGGCCCAGTGTAAGTATGACGGGTTAAATGCTCGATGCGTAATTTCATAAAATTAACAATGCCATGCTTAACTATTCAAGTTAGTTGAGGTTATACGCTATATAGTGGCTATGCAATCAACCTAGCTACTTGTTGGGCAACTTTTTACTGGTTCAATTATGATTAACACACTTTCCATGGGTAAATATCACCCCAAAGAATAATAGTCGCTAGTATGGCTTTAAACTCAAATTCGAGCTTTAATTTAAGGCAACCCCACCGTCATTTTTTGTAACTTATCATCACCAGCGAGAAACTGATTATTGAGTAGAATGGATAGCTATTTAAGTGACTGTTTACTTGTCATTAACTTGCAACTTAAAACTCAGTAATGTTTTTTCTACTCCGGTTGATTTGCTCTCCAGTTACGTAAAATACCATTATCATCATCAAAAGATGCAGTAATCGTTATCAATAGAACTGCACCAATAATTTCTGAATAATGCCAAATAAAACCTTTTTAAACCTCCAATTTATGGGCTTGTTTGGTATCTGCAATAATCGCAATTTAAGATCTATTAAGATCGATTTTGTATTTTAAACGCCCCGAATTATCAATTTTATTTGTCGTTATTGTTAGATTAAGAATATCAGGAATACAATTTATTAACATATAAGCTTGCGTAATCATACTTACGTGTGTGATGATGGTCTTATAATAAAAGTAAGGCGAGTTACACCGCGTTTAGCTAAGTATCCGATTATGTCGGAGAAGCAGGAGATAATAAAATGGCTTATATTTTTGATGCGGTACGAACTCCGCGGGGCAAGGGGAAAGAGGGCGGTGCGCTCGCAGCAATGAAGCCTGACGAGTTGGTGTCTAAGCTCATTGGAGCGTTACAACAACGTACCAATTATGAAATGAAACCAGATGCTTTGATATTAGGCGCTGTAGGTCAAGTTGGTTCTCAAGGTGGCAATATTGCCTTGGTTTCAAAATTTAGAGCGAAATTACCGGATTCTACAACGGCTTTTTCACTCAACAATTTTTGTGTATCTGGACTTACTGCTATCTCCCAAGCAGCCGCAATGATTGAGGCTGGACAAGGAGAAATTGTCCTCGCCGGAGGCGTTGAGATGATGTCTAGTGTGCCATTTATGGCAGATAACGCAGATTTTTACACGGACAGAACATTACCCGTTCGTAGTCGTTATTTATTGGTTGCTCTAGCCGCTGATCGCTTGGCTGAAGAGCAGGGTATTAGTAGACAAGAACTTGACCAAGCTGCGTTATCTTCTCAGCAATTAACTCAGGCTGGTGAAGGGACGGGCCTAGTTGCATCACGAATTGCTGTAAACGGTTTAGACCGTGAAGAGTGTCTGCATGTTGGTAGCATAGAGTCGTTAGCATCGCTCAAGCCTGCGTTTGGCGGCGCGGCTAAATACTACAAAGACATCCTTGGTCGAGAAATTGACCATCGCCACACTATCGCCCATGCACCACCCATTTCAGATGGCGCTGGTTTGGCGTTAATTGGCGCAAAAGATGCCATTGATGCCAAACCTCGGGCACGAATAGTGGCCTGTGCTGAAGTCGGTGGTGATCCTGCAGAGTCTTTAACTGCCGGTATTGCAGCGATGGAAAAGGTATTTGAGCGCTCTGGTTTGTCATTGGCTGACATGGACAGGATTGAATACATGGAAGCGTTTGCGGTAAGTATTGTCAAATTTATCCGTGATTTTGATGTTGCGCCCGAAAAAGTTAACGTTGCGGGGGGACATTTAGCCAAAGGCCATCCTTTAGGCGCATCAGGTGCAATATTGTTATCAACCTTATTGGATACCTTAGACGTTGCGAACGGACGTTATGGTCTTGTGGTCGCAGCGGGAGCCTCGGGTATAGGCAGTGCCATGATAGTTGAGAGATTAGGGGAATAGAATGAGTGAGCAGCAAAAAACAATCGATATTGTCGCTAAGCATAAAATAACCCTCGAGCAGGCCATAGATGCCGTTAAAAGTAGGAAAAACTGGAGTCCTTTTAAAGACTCACCATCTACTAAAATACACGGCCCTGAAAAGCCAATTTTGGGTAAAGCTGCATTTGAAGCGCATTTGAATCAACCTTTTAAACTTGATTTACCGGGCATTAAAGCTTGGGCGGGGGCTGAAGTTTCGCCTTTTACCCAAGCAGCACTTGGCATAACGTATCCTCTTTGTGATCCTGAGATTAGCATTGCTGCTGCGAAAAAAAGCATGCCGGATTGGGCAAAAGCTACGCCTGATTTAAGGATTGCACTTTGCCTAGAAATGGCTGAGCGCCTGTACGATAGAAATTTTGAAATGGCCCACTCAGTTATGCATGTTGCTGGGCAAAGCTATACCCAAGCGTTTAGTGGCTCTGGTCCCAATGCCTTAGATCGTGGCATTGAAGCATTAGCTTATGCATCTATTGCCATGGACAATGTGGTTCCAAAAGCGCAATACCAGCGCACATTTGGTCGGGAACAAGTAAACCTTGAGAAAACTTACACACTTGTACCTAAAGGCGTTGGCTTGGTAATTTGCTGTGCGTCATTTCCTACGTGGAACGCATATCCGGCAATGTTTGCAAGCTTAGCCACAGGTAACCCGGTTGTGGTGAAACCTCATCCTATCGCTATTCTGCCCATGGCTATTGTAGTTGAAACCTGTCGTGCGACTTTGGCAGAGTTTGGATTCGATCCCAATTTGGTGACCTTGGCTGCCGATACTATTGCTGAGCCAATTGCTAAGCAATACATTGATCATCCTGATGTGCAGATTATCGACTTTACTGGTAGCCCTCGTTTTGGCAGTTATTTGGAAAATACTGTTACTCGTAAGTTGCTATATACCGAAACTGCAGGGGTAAATAGCGTTGTTGTTGAGTCGGTAGACAACCTAGCCGAATCGATGCGCGCCATTGCTCGGGCGACGAGTTTATTTTCGGCGCAGATGTGCACCAGCCCGCAAGTTGTATATGTTCCAAAGGATGGGATAAAAACCGCCAATGGACAGGTTAGTTTTGAGCAAGTAGCGCAAACAATCGTGAATGAAATTGACGCCATTGCTGAGGATCCCAAAGTCGCGGCGGGTATTATGGGGGCGATTCAGGGGCAAGTTAGCCTTGATGTTGTGGAAGCTGCCACTGCTATGGCTAATCAAAAAGGATTAGCCATTTTACGACAAGCCACAGCTTACCCACATCCAGATTTCCCCAATGCACGAACACGCACACCACTTGTGATCTCGGCCAAATCTGAACATAAGCAAATGTATTCAGAAGAACGTTTTGGTCCGGTGCTATTTATTGTAGCGGCACAAAGTGCCGATGCGGCGGCTGCTGAAGCCACAGAATTGGCGAAAACTCGGGGGACAATTTCGTGTTATATGTATTCAACCAATGAAGATTACATCGATCGCTGGGTTGATGAATACGCTCAAGCAGGGGCAAACCTTACAATTAATCTGACTGGGGCCATGTGGATTAATTTTGCTGCGGCATACAGTGATTATCACGTTACAGGATTGAACCCCGCAGGTAATGCCTGTTTAGCCGATCTGTCCTTTGTGGCTTCTCGTTTTCGCATAGCTCAACGACGTAGACCTATTAGCAAGGGCGTAGCATGAGTCAGAATGTGTATATTGTCGGCGCAGCAATGACGCCCTTTGGCAAACGATTAGAAGATACAGTCAAGTCATTAACGACTCAATCAGTTGAAGCAGCATTGCAAGATGCAGGGGTAGAGAAACGCGCCGTGCAAGGGGCGTGGTTTTCGAATACTCGTCAACAAATGCTCGAAGGTCAAAATACCATACGTGGGCAAATTGCGTTGCGAGCTGCTGGGATTGAAGGTATTCCAATTATCAATGTAGAAAATGCCTGCGCATCAGGCTCTACTGCGGTCCATCAGGCGATGACTGCAATAAGAGCCGGCATGGTGGATATTGCTTTGGTGGTTGGCTCTGAGAAAATGGTTTACAAAGATAGACCAGAGAAAGTTGCCGCTGCATTTGCTGGTGGCACTGATATTCACGATCAGCAAAGTGTTCTTGATTATATTGTTTCTATTGGTGGCGAAAAACCCGGTCCTGATCGCAGTTTGTTTATGGATTTGTATGCCGCTCAAGCTCGCGTACATATGGATAGCTTTGGCACCACTCAAGAAGATTTCGCCCGTATTGCTGCCAATACTCATTGTCATGGGCAACATAACCCTAATGCCCAGTACCGCACACCTTTTACGGTTGAGCAGGTATTGGCGGATAAAAGCATCGTCTATCCATTTACCCGCGCTATGTGCGCACCTGTAAGTGATGGCTCTTCAGCTTTAGTTCTTTGCAGCGACAACGCGCTTAAAAAAATTGGTCGCTCACGAGCGGTGCGTCTTTGTTCTGTCGCCTTGTTAAGCACTATTAGCCGCGACAAGTTCGATTACACCCATCACATTAGTCGTCGCGCAGCACAAGCTGCCTATGCCGAAGCTGGCATTGAAGCTAAAGATATAGACGTCATTGAAGTACATGATGCAACGGCTTTTTCTACGTTAGTGCAAATTGAAAATTTAGGTTTGTGTCAACCAGGGGAGGTGGGAGCAGGCCTCAAAAAAGGAGACTTCAAAATTGGTGGCAGAGCACCAATTAACCCTTCAGGAGGCTTACTTGCTAAGGGGCATCCTGTTGGTGCAACCGGAATCGCACAAATGTACGAGTTAACTGCACAATTGCGTGGTGAAGCTGGCGCTAGACAGGTGCAAGGTGCCCGCATAGCGGTCGCTGAAAATGGCGGTGGATTCCTTGGCGTGGAAGAGGGAGTAACCACAGTGGCGGTATTGGAAAAAGCCTGATTTAGGACGAATCTAATTCGCTATCTATCTTCAACCTTATTTACCAAGCCTGTTCCATGCCCGTGCTTGGCGACGAATAATTTAGATAAAACAGCCAATGAGAGTGGTACAGATGAATG
The DNA here is from genome assembly GCF_040370605.1 of Aliiglaciecola sp. NS0011-25. Taxonomy (NCBI): domain Bacteria; kingdom Pseudomonadati; phylum Pseudomonadota; class Gammaproteobacteria; order Alteromonadales; family Alteromonadaceae; genus Aliiglaciecola; species Aliiglaciecola sp. NS0011-25. The sequence goes on along the minus strand of NZ_BAABWR010000015.1, from coordinate 74,274 downwards.
AGCCTAAAGCGTTAAACCTAAGACTGCCGGTGTTTTGTGCACCGATGTTTTTAGTTTCTGGTCCGGAATTAGTGATCGCTGCTTGTAAAGCAGGTATCTCTGGTTCGTTTCCCTCGACCAACACCCGCACGATTGAAGAGTTAGATGAGTGGATGAACAAAATTTCCAGTGCATTAACCACAAATGATGCGCCTTGGATTATGAATCTGATCACGCATTCAACCTACACGCGCTTAGAGCAAGAATTAGAACTTGTGGCCAAGTATAAACCGGCAGTTGTGATCACCGCACTTGGTTCACCAAAGCCGGTTATGGAAACCGTAAAATCCTACGACGGAATGGTATTCGCCGACGTTGTGGACTTAAAACTTGCTAAAAAAGCAGCTGAAGCTGGGGTTGATGGCTTAGCTTGTATTAGTGCCGGTGCGGGTGGACATACCGGTCAACTTTCTCCTTTTGCTTTTATATCCGCGGTGCGCGAGTTTTTTGACGGTTATATCGCGGTGGGCGGTGGTATTTCAGACGGTGCAGGTGTGGCAGGTGCGATAGCCGCGGGGGCTGATTTTGTTTATATGGGAACGCGTTTTTTGCCGGCTAAAGAAAGCATGGCGCAAGCGGAATATAAAGACATGGTGGTGGCAGCGAACGCTGATGATCTGATTGTGTCAGCCGCAATTACTGGAACAAAAGCATCATGGTTGAAACCGAGTTTGCAAAAAGCTGGAGTCGACCTCGACACGCTAGCCGATAGTGCGAACAGAGATTATTCTGGCGGCGGAGACAATAAACGCTGGAAAGATATATGGGCGGCTGGACAAGGCGTTGGCCGCAGTCGTGCAATTGAAGCCGTTGCCGATATCGTTTTTGATCTAGAGCGAGAATATGCTGCTGCGATAGAACGGTTTAACACGAGAACAATAAAAAGATCAGTTTGAAATTAAGCCGTTAACGACAGTGAATCTTTCTTGAGTAAGTAAAACAAGGTGCTAGTAGTATGAACAACATATTGGATGGAGTGCGTGTTTTAGATTTTGGTCGTTACATTGCGGGTCCTTTTTGCGCCACACTGCTTGCCGATCTAGGTGCAGATGTGATTCGCATCGAAAAACCTGCAGGCGGCGAAGATCGTTTCACCGTACCGATTAATGACGCAGGAGAAGGCGCATATTACATGCAGATTGGCCGTAACAAACGCGGTATAACCTTAAATCCAGCTTCACAAGACGGGCGTGAAGTGGTGCGTCGTTTGGTGAAAACCGCTGATGTTGTCGTCGCGAACTTGCCTTATCCTGCGCTTAAAAAATTAGGCCTAGATTATGAAACTCTGGTGAGTATCAAGCCGGATATTATTCTTACAACTGGTTCTGCATTTGGTTCTACCGGCCCTTATGCCACGCGAGGTGGTTTTGATACTGTCGCTCAGGCTATGTCTGGCAGTATGTATTTAAGTGGTAGTTCAGATGAACCAGCAAAGTCTTTTGCACCTTATAGCGATTTTGGAACCGCATCATTGAGTGCATTTGGTACTTTGGCGGCGCTTATCCATCGCTCAAAAACAGGGGAAGGGCAAATTGTAGAAGGCACATTGTTAGGCACCGCGTTAACTTTCAATAATGCCGCGTTAATGGAAGCCGCTGTTACTGGTCTAGAACGAACAGGTAGTGCCACTCGAGGCCAGTACAATGCTCCAACCGATTCGTTTCGTACCCTCGACGGTTATGTCACTGTGCAAGTGGTCGGCGCTGGCATATTTAAACGTTGGGCTAATTTAATGGCAGAGAAAAAGTGGTTAGATGATCCAAGATTCAGCTCCGATCAATCTCGCGGCGATCACGCAGATATCATTTGTCAGCGCATGTCAAAGTGGTGTGAGCAACGAACAAACAGCGAAGTACTAACCGAGTTAGCCCAAGCGGGTATTCCATGTGGAGAAATGTTGCGTCCTGGTGAAGTCGTTAGTAATGAGCATATCGTGGCAGCAAATATGTTCCAGTATTGCGAATATCCTGGAGTAGCAAAAACAGCACCTATTGCTGATCATCCAATCCGTTATTCGAAAACCAAGGTAGAAGACTTCAAGCGAGCACCAACCTTGGGAGAACACACAACTGATATACTTAATGAGATTGGTTTTAGCGCGGAAGATATTAAAGGATTTAAAGCAAACGGCGTTATTTAAGGTGGTTAATCATCCTGCTTATTGAGCTTTCCACGACTGTTGCTTATTTGCAGCGTGTAAGTAGTGTCAGTAGGAAGGACTTCTTGATGACAAGACGAGCAAGCCATTTCAAGCCTCAGTGGGTTCCCACATATTTTATGGGTGAGTAGAAGCGGTGGACCTTCTGGAGACGGAAGCCATTTGTCCCCCCACTGCAACAAGGTCAGTATGATAGGGTATATACCGATTCCTTTTTTGGTCAGTTTATATTGAATCCGACGCGAATCGCCCGGCACTTCTGTGGTGGTGAGGAATCCGTCTTCACATAGCTCGGAAAGACGATTGGATAATATATTAGTGGCGATATAAGTGGCTTTAAGAATTTCTTGGAACTGATTGATGCCACTGAATAATGAGCGAAATATTAACATTCCCCAACGGTCGCCGATGATTTGAATACTGTCATCGAGTAAAGTTGTGCTACTGCCTGCTTTTGATGATTGTCGCCGTCTAGCGCTGTACTTAGCTTCCATTTCTCCGGCACCAGGACCGGTTTCCCAGCTCACATCTAGCGGACTAATTTCAGTACCGCATGACGCACAGGCAGGAAAAGGTTCGGTGGTGTTACCACAGGATTTATGGGTTAGAATAATCTCGAGTTTACCGGATTTTTGCCCCCATTGACGTTCCCAATGGAGCATTGCTAATGCAACAGGGTAGAGATCGACAAATTTTTCAGTGGCCTTGTATTCATATCGTTTTGGTCTTTCACTGTAAGCAACTTTAACCATACAACCTTTATCGATTAGTCGTTTAAGCCTATTGCTTACTACCGGTTTTAAGAGTTTTGTTTGTTGACAAAATTCATCGAAGCGACGGGCTCCAAGCCAATAACTTTCCATTATTAGCAAAACAGGGCTATCACCTATAATCTCAAGTGCACGCCAAATTGAACAAGTTTGAATGAGTTTTACATCTGCCGAAGTACTCTTCAAATTAGTCGATTCATTATTTTTTACCACTTCTGACAGTTTCCAATTTTACTATTTTCGATATTTATAAGGGTGTGATTATGAAAGTTAACGACAGCGATTATCGTTTGTGATTCTCTATACTATAACCCACAATTTCGAAAGCGTAACCTTAAAATTATGCACAAAAAGCTTAAGCGCTAATTGGTTTTTTAATGAAAGTAATAAATATGCTCATTGGTTAAGTTGAGCACTAAATTCTTGCCAATCTATGCTAATTACATACTTTAGTCTCTTGTGAATTAGTGATTATCGGTGCCAACAATAAAAGAGGCACAAGTTGTTGCACTGCCTCCAAGGTTAAAAATTCCGACGTTATTGGCGTTTTTAATTTGATAATCAGCACATTGATTGGTTGTTTGCTTATACGCATCTAACATCATTCTGACGCCAGTAGCGCCAACTGGGTGGCCAAGACCAATGAGTCCTCCGCTGGGGTTGATAGGCAAGTCACCGTCAAAGTTGATGATGTTGTTTTCAATGGCTTTCCAAGATTCGCCAGGGGCGGTTAAGCCGAGATGGTCAATCAGCATGTACTCGGTCATTGAGAAACAATCGTGCACTTCTAATAAATCTAAACTATGCACACTTTCCAAACCTGCGCGCAATAATGCATCGTCAAAGGTGCGTTTAACATGGGGAAATATCAAGCCATTATGTTCGCTCAACTCTAACTTACGATTCATCAATAAAGGCGCACTGCGATGTCCCCAGCCTTTTATCCTAGGGATTGAAGATAATGAAATGTTGTTTTTTGCCGCATATTCTGCCGCGTATTTTTGATTTGCTAGAAATACAACTGCTGCGCCATCGGTTATCTGTCCGCAATCTTGTTTTCGCAATCGGCCTTCGACAATTGGATTAAATTCATTATCATCGGTAAAGCTTTGTGCATAAAATTGCCAATTTCGGGTTTGAGAATTGGGGTTGCGTTTGGCATTTGCAAAGTTAAGTTCCGCTATTTTTGATAAATGACGGGTATCGAGGCCATACTTTTGCTGATAATGCTCCAGCAAGTCAGCAAACATTTTAGGCCAAACGTAACGACAACCTTCGGTTTCTTTCCCCACCCAAGCGGCCGATCCTAAATACTCAGCCCCCAGCGCAGAGTTGACATTGCGCATTAGTTCTATGCCCATCACACAAGCTACTTGGTAATGGCCAGATTCTAAATCGCGCATGGCACTTAATAAGGCCATTGAGCCAGAAGCACATGCAGCTTCGTGTCTTGACGTTGGAATGTCACCAAACTCCGGTGCTGCGTGGGCAAAAAAACCGTTTAGTTGCGCTTGTCCGGTGAATAGATCTGAAACAAAGTTGCCTACATGAGCAACATCCACATCTTCTGCGTCAAGCTTAGAGTCGATTAAACCTTGTTGCAAACAACTTTCAAATAAGTCGTAAATACCTTTGTCTTCTCGAGCCCAATTGCGACTGAAATCAGTCTGATGACCACCTAAAATGTAAATGTTTTGCTCATTCATAGCGTTCTCTTTTAATTACTAAAACTTTTATAACCCGACAGCTTTTTCGCCGTTTACCCAGCATGTGTGGAATCCAACAGGCACGCGACTGGGTATTTTTAGTCGACAAATCGGCCCCGCATCCACTTTTTTTGCATCTAGAATGATGGCTTCACTTTCACCAGTGTCAGCATAGGTGAGAAAACTAATGAGATATCCATCATCTTCATTTACCGCATTATCTGCTGGTGCAAAAGGTGTTTCAGAGCCACAAGAACCTTCTGGGAAGGTATATACTTGCTTTTCTCGAGTTTGGTGATCAAATTTAAACACGCCACTAAAATTAATTAACGAATCCGTTGGCATGAGTGTGGAATAACTATATCGATACTTTTTACCTGTGTAGAAGTCGGCATTGATCATGGGAAACTCAACATTGGCATCGTCAAGTTGCTCTTCTTGGGTTTCTCCGGTGCTTAAATCAAATGTCCAACGATACAGTTTTACATCTTTCCAGGTGCCTGCAGACTCCATTCTTTCTATTACCCCATCTCCAGGTTTGCGCGGTGAAATAGGCTCAGGTTGGCGGCATCCATCCATGATGATTTTGCCATCTTCTTCATAGGCGTTAACCGTGTGGTACATATAACATGCGCTAGCATCAAACCACTTAATGTCTGCTTGATCTCCATGTCTGGGGATGACGGCGAAACGACTTGGGCGGTCTTTGAAAAAGTGTAAACCGTGGCTACCTTTATTCCAATGCAATGGTAAGTCCATCAAGATTGAATAGTTTTCAGTAATCGCCATGTCGTGAGGAAGCCTTGCCCCAGGTAAAGGTATTTCAACATAGTTTGTCAGCTGTCCGTTTTTATCCACTACACCGTATGTCATATATGGTTCTTCCATGTTGTAATCGAAGAACATCAATTCACCTGTGGCGTCATCAACTTTACAATGGGCGGACATCTGTCTTGGCAGTTTACTATTAAAGGTTTCCTGTCCTTCCGTTTCCAGTGTCACAGGGTTTACTCTGTAAGGAATGCCGGTTTGATAAAAGGTGGTTAGAAGAGCACCGTTATGCCAAACCACATCTGTATTTGAGGCATCCTTGATGGAAAAGTCACTGCCACTGCCTGGAGGAGAGTTAGGATCAGGGCGAGGCATCGCATATCCTGGCCACAATATTTTTTGCGCTTCACTTTCCATATTAAAGTGTTTGGTTCGGATCCAGCGATTTTTATAACTTGCTTTACCATCTTTAAACGAGAGGGTGTGTAACATGCCGTCTCCATCAAACCAATGATGTGGACCTTTACTGGCAAAGCGCGGGTTAGCACCGTTTCTCACATAAATGCCAGTGAGATCTGCGGGTACTTGACCTTCTAAAACCTCCAGTTCTTGTTCGCTGTGCTCGAACTTTGTTGGACCTAATGCTCCGTGTAAATAGGGGTTAACATTGTGATAGTGATCTTCGGAAGCGGTCCATTCAGGTGTATCTTGTTGCTCATACTCTTTAATCAAATTACTTTTCATGGGGTTTCCTTATAGTACTCAATTTCTGCTGTAAATCGTGTTTAATCGGTTATTTACGATGCTATGGAGAGCTTATGACGCATAACCTTACCTAATGGATTACGAGGTATTTCATTCACTAGAATGAGTTTCTCTGGGAGCTTGAATGATGCGATATTTTGTTGTTTTAAGTAGTTAACAACATCAGCCAAAGTGAGGTGTTTTTCTGGTTTTAAGGTGGCGAATACGGCGATACGTTCACCCAATATTTCACAAGGGTAGGGGGCTACCGCAACATCTAGAATATCGTCATGGGCATTTAAAAGGTTATCTAGTTCAGCGGGCGCGATATTCATTCCGCCACGAATAATTAAGTCCTTGCATCGACCAATAAAGGTATAAAAATCTGGATCTTCAGAGGAGATTTGAAACAAATCACCAGTTTTGAAAAATCCGTCATCGGTAAAGCAACTTTCGGTTTTTTCAGGAGATTTATAATATCCATCAAATACACCAGCACCTTTAATTTGCAGTTCACCAGACTTATCGTGAGCCGATACTTGCTGATTAGTTTCAACGTCAATTAATCGAGTCTCTAGCAGGCTACTTGCGCGGGGAAACAATCTTGCCCGTTTCTCTGGACGATCAGTTTCATTTGGGCCACACAACAAACTCATCCCTTCGTTTGAACCAAAGTGATTAACTATTTCGATATCGAAAAGTTCTTTGTAGCCTTCAACCATCCACACATCTAGCGGCGCTGAACCTGAGCCTATAGCTCTAATAGTTGAAAAATCGACGGCATTTTTTAGCTTTTCATCTTTGAGTATCGTGTTTAGCAACGCGGGAGGTGCAAGTGTGTAATTGACTTTTTCAGTCACTATTTGTTGTAAAAAAACCGGTAAATTCAAAGGGTGGTGTAATACCAGTTTGCCACCGCTGTATAACCAACTTAAAAACATTCCACCGATAGATGCCATGTTGATCAACGGAAAAGGATTAAGCAATGTCTCGTTATCTTGAATTTGATTTCCTAAGTAGGTGGCTTTACCAATCGCCAACCATTGGTTGTGACTACGAGGAACGCCTTTCGGGGTGCCTTCGGTGCCTGATGTCCAACAAATTGTAATGAGATCATCGGCACTAATGGTGTGCTGCTGGCGGTAATCATTGTATAAAGATGCTTGTAAGGATTGGGTCATCTGTAACGACAAATTAGATACAGTACCGCCTTCACCCCAGCTCAGTATTTTGGGTGGCTGAGTTTGTAGCTCCGCTAATTGAATACTGCGCTGCATGCGTTCTAATAATGAGGTTTGTTTAAATTCTGGGTTTAAAACAATTGCTTTGGGTTGCAGTACGTTAAGGATGGTTGATAGTTCGCTTTCCTGATATTGCACAGGCACTGGGCTTAAAATAATTCCTAAACGTGAGGCAGCAAGGTAGGTAAATATTAATTCCACTACATTCGGCATTTGCACCAGAATAATGTCATCTTTACCTAAACCATTGTTCAATAAAACCTTGGTTAACTGATCTACTTTATCTTTTAGCTGGTTATAGGTTAACCGTTGAGGTTCGCTGCCGACTAAATCTTGTTTATCTAGTGGGTCAACTAAGGCATCACGTTCAGGGAAACGAGCGGCAGTTGCTTCAAATAAGTCATGAAGTCTTTGTGTGCCCCATTCTCCAGAGTTGTGGTACTGGGTGAGTCTATCTTGTTTCGAAATTATCATACTAAATACCCTAATTGACCTGATAAATGTGTTTGCTTTCAGACTTATGGCTAAATTTTGACTTTCCTAACGATTGAGTTCGGGGAGTCGGCATAAGGTGATGGCTGAACTGCATTACAAAGGTCATAAATCGTAATCCTCTATTAGAGTGACGCTAAATCACCGCCTAGTTAGGCGGTGTGAATTAACAACTTAAATTTTAGAAGTTATAGGTTAGTTCCAAGGCAATACTTCTAGGGCGATCGTATATGCCGTAATAGGCAACACCTGTTCCGCCGGTTAGGGTGGTTGAAAATGGTAATGAGTTCGATAGCGTCATTACTCTTTCATCGGTGATGTTGTTAGCAATCAGCGCCACTTTCCATTGGTCGTCGTAATCGGCTAAGGCTACCCGTACTCCCCATCTAGTATAGGCATCTTGTTCGGTATTCGGATCTATAGTGACACCCGCGTTGTACTTGTCGCTATATTCCATATTTAATCCATAAGTCAGATAGGCCCAATCGCCGAGATCTTGCTGGTATTGCAGTCGCAGACTTCCAGTAAGCTCAGGTGTATAAATCGCGCTTTCACCAGCAAGGTTACATAATCCATCTACGCTAGAGCTTAATACCTGATCAGGTAAAACCAGATCTGGAGCACATTGCGCCACATCAAAATCAAGGTATTCAAAATTCAAGTAAGCCAATGAAGCGTTGAGTACCAAAGACTCGGAAAGCAGCCAGCGACCGTCTAATTCGATACCTTTGGTTTCTGCTTCGGCTGCATTTTGTACGTTAAAACCGACAGTGCCATCAAATTGAGTGACTTGCAGATCTTCGTAATGCGTGAAGAAGGTAGCGGCATTGATTTCAATATAACCAAAACCAAATTTACCGCCTATTTCATAACTTGTAGCTTGTTCATCTTCAAATTCGAAAGAGCCTGGATTAACGGGATTATCAGGATAACTATTTGAGCGAATATCAAAGCCTCCGCCCTTACTACCTTGGGTATAAGAGGCGTAAAACATGGTATCGTCATCCAATTCGTATTGAATATTCAGTAATGGATCGAGTTGAGATTCTTTTCGAGTACCCTCTAAATCATGGGCATATATTTTTATCGCACCCATCATAACTTCGAAGCCGGCTTGGGGGCCAAATGCAGGAGAGCCTGGGAACAATGCATCGGCTGGTATACCACTGGTATTTTCGCCGGGTAAGTTCAGTACTCGATGTGCATCTTTTTCTTCTTTGCTATACCTTGCGCCAGCTGTCAAAGACAGCTTGTCGGTTATCCGCCAATTTAACTGAGCAAAGGCTGAGAATACTTGGGAGTCTTGTGAAAAATCTCTGTCCCAGCTACCGTTAACAATAGGTACGAAAGCAGGGTTTGCCGCAAACGTAGAGCCAAATAAAACGTTATCGTAGGTAATTAACTCATTGTCTTGTAAATAAATTCCGGCAATGTAGTCAATATCACCATCGGTTGGCGAGGCAACTCGTAGTTCTTGGCTCCATTGTTTGAAACGTTCCCCTTGAACTGAGCCGTTGAACAGATCTAGTCCAGTATAATCCACGTCAATGAGTTCATCGGTGTCATACTTTAAGTATGCTGAGGTTGAAGTGAGCGTAAAGTCATTTACCTCGTACTCCACTTTTAGCATTACGTTTTCTACTTTGTTGTCGCTTTCTTGGCCGTTATTTTGCGACTTGTAATCTTCATCAGTTTCAACGTAGAGTGCGCCACTAAAAATGCTTGAATAAGTACCAATAGGAGAGTGGTTTTCAATGGCTCTTCCGGCGGTATCAAAATTAGCGGTTTCGGCTTTCAGTAAAATGTTAAGGTCGTCATAATCCCATTCAAGCATACCGCGTAAATAAAGCTGCTCGGTATTGGGTTCAGTGCGCTCTAATGTTGTATTTTCTATCCAACCATCCATTTCGCGGTATGAGGCAACAAAACGCCCTTTTAGATTTTCGGTTAGCGGGCCGGAAATAATGCCGACTGTTTTAAATTCTTCCTGTTCGAATTCATATAGGGTAGAAATGGACGCTTCAAATTCATCTGTAGGTCGAGCAGACGATAGGCTAATAGCCCCAGCAATGGCGTTTTTACCAAATAAGATTGGCTGTGGTCCACGTAAAATTTCAACTCGTTCTAAATCAACTAGCGGTAACTGAATGAGTTGATCGCGACCGTAATACACTTCATCAACATACATAGCTACAGATTGTTCGAAACCTTTATTCCCGCCCGATGAAATACCGCGTATGCCTATTTGATTGGTTATGCCTGATTTGGTAATCGTAAGATTAGGAACAGAACTAGACATATCAGTTAATGAATTAATATTGGTGTTTTTTAACATGTCGCCAGATATTGCGCTGATGGAGATAGGAACATCCTGTAATCCTTGGGATCTTTTTTGTGCTGTTACCTCTATCACTTCTAGCGATAATTCTGAATTTGTGTCCTTGGTCTCTTGCGCTATTGAGTTAACACTGTAGCCCATTAAAAGTGCTGAAATGTATATAGCTATAGGCTTTTTTCTGTATTTAATTTGCATCGTTTGCTCCTAAATGCTTCAAACCGTGAATTATGTTTATTGAATAAATTTGTTGGTCTAATAACGCAAGTGATGTGACAATATACTTGTGGGTTTCTTAATGCAAGCTTTATTGTTAATTAAATGTGTATTTATTTAATAATATGTAACTATAGGAGGGGCGGAAGTTTGATAATTTATTTGATTTCCACAACTTGTGGTTAAATATCAGCGTATTAACGATTTATGATTAGAAAATGAATGTTGTTATTGTTAACCCCTTGCTTTGTTTTAATGATTGAATGGGATAGAGTTTATGTATGAATATTGAAACTCAAATAATCACCAACCCTGTGGCCAGAGCACTAAAAATCGTCGGCGATCGCTGGACTATACTGATTTTGCGAGATGCATTTTTAGGACGGCATAGATTTAGCGAATTCAGAGAATATAGTAAAATTGCCAGAGGAACATTGACCAATCGTTTAGAGTTTTTGCTTGAACAAGAGGTTTTACAAAAAGTACTTTATAGCCAAACTCCGCCTCGTTATGAATACAAACTCACCACTAAAGGTCTTGCATTATATCCTTGGGCGTTAATGGTTTGGGAGTGGGAAACCCATTGGGTGAATCAACCAAATGCTAAGTTGCCCTTGGTATTACAACACAATGTAGATAGCCAACATGAGTTAAAGCCAATCTGTGTATGCCGGAATTGCCGCTTAGAGGTTACCTATAAAGATGTGACAAGAGTAGAGAACAAAAGTATTGGTATAGTTCACACTGGCAATGTTGTAGATAGTATGAATACCCAAAGGCGCTCAAGAGGTTCCACTGTATCCGATGCGGATCATCGACTTGGACATATTATCGAAATTATTGGTGATCGCTGGAGTAGTCTGATTATAGCGAGTGTCTTTTTGGGGTTAAGCCGTTATGACGATTTTCAGCACAGCCTAGGTATTGCTACAAATATATTGGCAGATAGACTTAAGCAAATGGTCGACTTAGGGGTGCTAAAAAGGAATTTGTACCAACAGTCACCATCCCGTTATGAATATAAACTCACCGAAAAAGGAGAGTCCTTGTACGGTATGACGCTAGCATTGAGGCAATGGGTTTTAGATTATTTTACACCTATGGAACGACCTTATAAACTTATTCATAAAGCCTGCGGACATGATCTTGATGTGGATGTGATTTGTGCAGTTTGTTTAAGCAAACCCCAACCAGATAAAGTGGGGTTTACTGTTATCAAATAGTTTAACTTACTATTTTAAAGCTAATTCTCAGTGTGTTTTAAGCATGCGTTTCAACACTTTACCGACAGGCGATTTAGGTAATTCATTAATCACTTTTATCACTTTGGGAATTTTGTAAGCAGCTAAGTTTTTACGACAATGTTCAATAATAGTGGCTTCAGAAATGACATTTTCTTTTAGCACAACAAACAGTTGGACAGCCTCACCGGTATCCTCTGACTCTATTCCTACCGCAGCACATTCCTGAACATCGGAAAGTCGGTTAACCACTTGCTCTATTTCTGCTGGGTAAACATTGAATCCTGAGACAATAATCACATCTTTTATGCGATCAACAATATAGACAAAACCTTCCTCGTCGATTAACGCTATGTCACCTGTTGCTAACCAGCCGTCTTGTAATATTGCAGTTGTGGCACTTGGATTGTGCCAATATTCCTTCATGATTTGCTTACCCTTTATAAACAACTCACCTTTTTCGCCGGCCGCTAATCTTTGTCCTTTATCTCCAATAACCTTAATTTCTACTCCTTGCATTGGTTTGCCAACGGAGCCTAATCGACGATCATGTTCGCCGCGATTAATAATGACCCCAGCCGATGATTCTGTTAACCCGTAACCTTCATTAATCTGACAGCGTGTTAGTTCTTCCCAACGTAAAGCAACACGCTGGTTAAGAGCCATTCCTCCAGACAAGGTGAATTTTAAGCCTGAGAAATCAAGGGTTCTAAATAACGGATCTTGGCATAACATGTTAAATAGCGTGTTGATGCCAACAAAAAGACTAAACTTGCTGTCTTTTAACGCATTATGCAGCGCAGGTATATCTCGTGGGTTGGTAATTAAAATGCTGGTTACACCATATATTACGCCCACCACAATATGACCTACAAAAGCATAAACATGATACAAGGGTAAAGGTGCGGCGAAAATTTCATTACCAGCTTCAAATACCCCGGTGGTATCCCAAAAGCTGCGAGCGGCACTAACCAAATTTGCATGGGTTAATACCGCTGCCTTGGCTAATCCTGTTGTACCTCCAGTGTATTGTAACAAGGCTGTGTCGTCTGGAGAGGCGTAGACTGGCGTAAATTTGCAATTGCTGCCTTGGGTTAAACAATCCGTATATTCAATTGTATCAACTGTTAAGTTGTTAAGTTCTGCGGTTGCATTATTGATGTAAAACAAAACTGAGATATCAGACTCGTTAACTAAATTGCTGACCATTTCTATAGATGAACTTAATACAATTAGCGCTTTAGCTCCTGAGTCTTGATACATATGGGCCAGTTCATTTTCTGTGTATAACGGGTTAACGTTGACTATCACTAACCCCGCCCGCAAAGCACCCCAAGCTATTACGGCATAGGCAATACAATTAGGTAACTGAAGGGCAATCCTATCACCTGGTTGCAATTCGGTATTCTCTTGTAAATAGGCAGCGAAACTTTTTGATTGATGGTCCAACTCCATATAACTAATACTTTGTGAGCCACATTTAAAAGCGTTGTTTTGACTATATTGTTGACAGCCTTTGTCAAAAATAGACTGCAAGGAGGCGGTCTCCGGTAATGCTAAGTTGTTATTAGTATTCATAAATAACTCAAAATATTGGTTAATTGCCAAAAATTATTGGGCACTAAAATGTGTATAGCTATGGCCATTTAAAAGTGCTCCGAATTGATTTCCATTAAGTTTTTTGCACCAGATTGAATAGTTAACTTTAAGGTCGCAGTGCGCGGTAATATGCGTTGAAAGTAGAAGCGGGCGGTATTGACTTTGCTGGTATAAAGATTTTTGTCTTCTGTTTCAGTATCTAGTTTTTGAATTGAAACTAGCGCCATTCGTGCCCAAAAGTAAGCCAATATGGTGTAGCCAGAAAACATTAAAAAGTCCACTGATGCGGCACCTAACTCATCGGCATCTGAAGCCGCAGATTTGCCAATTGTATTGGCTAATTCCAACCAGTCATTGGTTGATTGCTTAAGTGGTTCGATAAATTCTTGCATATTGGGGGTAGATTGATGGGTTTGACAAAACCTCACAATGATGTCGGTAAAGTTGGTTAATAAACTGCCCTTAGAGCCCATCACTTTTCTGCCGATCAGATCTAAGGCTTGAATACCTGTGGTACCTTCATACAAAGTAGAGATACGACTATCACGTTGGTTTTGTTCCATACCCCATTCTTTAATGTAGCCGTGACCGCCATAAACTTGCACACCGTGATGGGCTGCTTCACAACCTAGTTCCGTCATAAATCCCTTGCAGATAGGAGTTAGCAGCGCTAGTAATTGTTTGGCATGGATTTTTTCTTCAACTGACTGTCCATGTTCGGCAATATCGAGCTGTTGGGCAACATAATAAGCGAATGCTCTAAACCCTTCTGCAAATGACTTAATGGTTAGTAGCATACGGCGGACGTCAGGGTGAACTATGATGGGGTCGGCAGGGCCATCTGGATTTTTCACTCCACTTAGTGAACGCATTGCTAATCTTTCTTTGGCGTAGGGGACAGCGCCTTGATAGGCCACTTCTGAATGGACTAAGCCCTGCAAAGCGGTGGTTAACCGAGCTGAGTTCATAAAAGTAAACATGGCTTCAAGGCCTTTATTTGGTTGTCCAAGTAAGTAACCCTTGGCACCATCAAAGTTCATTACACAGGTGACAAAACCATGGACACCCATTTTATGTTCGATGGAACCACAGTTAACCTTGTTTCTGGCAGCTAATTTTCCGTTTTCTACCAAAAACTTTGGCACCACAAAAAGCGAAATACCTGCACTGCCAGCTGGTGCATCGGGTAAACGAGCTAACACAATATGAATGATGTTTTCGGCCATATCGTGTTCACCACATGATATGAATATTTTTGTTCCGGTAAGGGTAAACTCGGTATCAGATATAGGCGTAGCTTTGGTTTTTAATTGGCCTAAATCCGTTCCACAATGAGATTCGGTTAGACACATTGTTCCTGTCCATTTACCGCTGACTAAATTTGGTAGAAAGGTATTTTTAAGCGTTTCACTGCCATAACTAACCAGTGTTTTTATCGCGCCTTCACGTAAACCTGGGTAACCCGACCACGCAACGCTGCCACTGCATACCAATTCATTGACAATGATGTTCATAGATTCCGGCAGGCCTTGTCCGCCGTATTGTTCGGGCATTGCCAATGATGGCCAACCACCTTTACAATATTGTTGATAAGCGGCTTTAAAGCCAGTTGGTGTGGTAACGCCATCTGCACTCCACTTACACCCCACTTGATCACCAACCGCATTTAGTGGAGAAATTACATTTTCAGAAAATTTAGCCGCTTCTTCAATGATTGCCGTTTGAGTTTGACGATCTATCTCAACATCAATATTCAATTGTTGATAATGGTTGGAAAAGTTAAGCAGATCATCCATAACAAATTGAATATCGCGAAGTGGTGCTTTGTAAGCGGGCATAAAATGTTCTCCAAAGTAATGCGTTTTATGGGAGATTGTCGAGCAAATAGCTGAGTCTTCGACCGACAAATAAACGCAGTGAGTTCTTTAATGCAAGTTATGTTATGTTTTAGAGTCTCGTAAAGCAAGTAAGTTTGTTAATGAGTGAACATTTAATTTACATTTATGTAATGAAAGTGATGTTACACAGGGTTTTAACGAGCAATCTATTTGCAATATCAGACTATTGAAAAACTATATTGATAGGTGAAATGCTAGATTGATTAATGCTTATGATGGTTTATTTAAATAAGTTATATCAGGTTAGTTAGAGCCTGACGTTGAGTTTTTATGCTGTTGGAGTTACTCAACCTTTGAGCTGAAAATGTCATCCCATTCACGATCCAGTTGGGTCTGGGCGGCTTGTATCGATATGGCGCTATACATATTATTTTGTTTGTTAACTATGCCAAATCGAAGCAATTTATTTAACGCATCTTCAATTTCGAAATCTATTTCAAAATCGAATCGGCTGGTAAACCAATCTTCAATCTGCTGATCTAGTTGTTCACTGCTGATAGGCTGTTTAAATGTCAGTAAAAAATAATAGGCTAGTATCGCTTCTTTACATTCTTCTTCTTCCGCAGCATCAATTAGATGGTGAAAAACCCCAGCATTGTTGTCGAGATTTTTAAAATAGAGGTTATCAGCCAGTGCTTTCATAAATTTCAATTTACGATTTTTAAACTTACTCCATTCTTTGAATATAAACCCGCCAATTACCCCAGCTCCTGCGCAAAGAGCGATGAGTTCTTGAGTGCCAATTGTCACTGCTTTATCTGACAGACCAATCCAATAACTGATAATGCCTGCCATCAATAATAAAGACGCCCCTAGTTTTGTCACTAACACCACGGTTCCGCCAACTAACGCAGAGCCGCCGATAATGGCTTTGTCTAAGGTGCGCATGCGCACTTCGCTGTTGGGGAACAGCATTTCTAAATCCGCTTTTGGTACATTTTGGAATAACTTGATGATGGTTGAGTCAGGTTCAAAATTAGTCGATTTCATTTTCTTTGAGGCAAAGTATTCAGCGTTTTTAAACTTTATATAAACTGCTACTTTGTCATAGTTGGTGAAGCTTACCTGCTGTTTCTTCAGACCCCAAAACTTGCTCAGTGTTTCGGTTTTCTGGTATTCGCCACGGCGATAAAATACCACTTCGGCGAAATCTTCAAATTCCACTTCCAGCCTAACTTTAAATAAAGACGCTTCATGCAACGCCTCTTGTAAATCCTGTTCGGTAACCTTTTCAAAGTTTGCGGCATTTAACACCTGAGCAAAGGTTTGCGCGAAAACCTGTTGTTTGTTATCTAAGGAATCTTTAGAGGTTGAATGAACGGGCAGGGTGTCTGAGTTAGGATCAAAGGGGGCGTAACTATCTTTTAATATTTCAAGAGTCTGATGATATTCAAAATGTAAGGTGCTCACCAGAATATGGCACAAGTCTATGAACGCATTTTTATCCTTTTCATTGAGCTGGCCTTGTTGCAAACAGGCGTTGATAAGATCCGTTTTTCGTAACGGAATAAACCGATCTTTCTTAATACTTTGCTGCATAAAGGTTTATTAGCCTGTTTGGTTGCGTTTATTCAGGTTTTTCGTCTATGCCCACTATGGCCAACGCCACAGCTTCGGCTACGCGAATACCATCAATTCCGGCCGACCAAATGCCGCCAGCATAACCTGCTCCTTCGCCAGCGGGATACAAACCTGCTACGTTGACACTTTGGTAATCTTTACCGCGTTTAATACAAATCGGTGAAGAGGTGCGGGTTTCAACGCCAGTGAGTAAACCATCCGCTTTGGCAAATCCTTTGGTCTGACGATTGAACGCTGGAATGGCTTCGCGAATGGATTCGGTTACGAAATCAGGTACCACTTTGGATAAATCAGTTAGGGTGATACCTGGGGTATATGAAGGTTTTACATCACCTAATTCTGCACTGGCTTTACCTGCTAGGAAGTCTCCAATTAATTGCGCCGGAGCGTGATAGTTTTCACCTCCAACTGCAAAGGCCAGATCTTCTAAACTACGTTGTAATTCGATACCTGCCAAAGGATGACCTGGATAATCTTGTTCTGGGGTAATGCCAACGACTATGGCACTGTTGGCGTTACGTTCGTGGCGAGAATATTGGCTCATGCCATTGGTAACGACTCTTCCTGGTTCTGATGCTGCCGCGACTACCGTGCCGCCTGGACACATACAAAAACTATAGACGGTGCGTCCATTTTTACAGTGGTGGACTAGTTTGTAGTCAGCTGCACCCAAAATAGGGTTGCCGGCATTGTCGCCGAAGCGACATTTGTCGATCATGCTTTGTTCGTGTTCGATTCGAAAGCCTACTGAAAATGGCTTAGCTTCAATATACACGCCTTGCTCATACAGTGCGGTGAAGGTGTCCCTTGCACTGTGACCCACTGCTAATACTACGTGTTTGCAGCTAAGGTAATCCCCATCAGCTAAATGTAAGCCTTTTATTTTATAGCCGTCATTTTGCGGTTCTAAATCGAGTTTTTCTACTCTTGTACTGAAGCGAAATTCACCCCCTAAAGATATGATTTTTTCACGCATTTTTTCGACCATATTGACCAATTTAAAGGTCCCAATATGGGGTTTACTTACGTACATGATTTCTTCAGGTGCGCCTGCAGCGACAAATTCATGTAGCACTTTGCGCCCGTAATGTTTGCGATCCTTTACCTGACTATAAAGTTTGCCATCGGAAAATGTACCAGCACCACCTTCACCAAACTGCACATTTGATTCTGGATTGAGTGGTTTTTTGCGCCAAAAACCAAAGGTGTCTTTGGTCCGTTCTCGAACTTCTTTGCCCCGTTCCAATATTATCGGCTTAAACCCCATTTGGGCCAAAATTAATGCGGCAAATAAACCACATGGTCCTAGTCCAACCACTACTGGTCGCTCGGTTAATTCATTTGGTGCTTGGGTGACAAATTTATATTGCATGTCAGGCGTGATGCGAACTTGTGGATCCCGCTCAAACTGTTCGAGCAGTTCAGATTGGTTTTTGACTTCCACATCAAGGGTGTAAATGAGTTGAATGTCTCTATTATTGCGAGCGTCATAGCCTCGTTTGAACATATTGAAGGATATTAACTGGCTTGGGGTGATTTTGAGTTTGCTAAGTATTGCTTGCTCAATAGCCTGTTCTTGATGATTTAGGGGTAATTTAATATCCGTCAAACGTAACATAATACACACTCTTTAAACGCCGGACAGCCTTTCTGTCAGGGCGCGATATTTTAAATCAGCTAGTCTGTGATAGATAGCCCTGTTAAATTGTATTTAGGTTGAAAACATCTGGTTATTGTTAACCACAACAAAATTTCAAAGAAACTTGTGTTTTTATCGTGCTTCTTTAAACTTGTCGGCATATTTTCAGCCTAACCAAAATAGCTTTCAATGACCTTTGTAGTGACCGACAATTGCATTAAATGTAAATATACCGACTGTGTTGCCGTATGCCCTGTAGATGCGTTTTTTGAAGGGCCTAATTTTTTGGCGATCGATCCAGTAATTTGCATAGACTGTGCGTTATGTGTCCCAGAGTGTCCGGCAGATGCGATTTTTCAAGATACCGAACTGCCAGCCGATCAACTCCAGTACTTAGCGCTAAATGAACAATTGAGCCAAGAATGGCCGAATATCACTGAACTAAAAGCCCCTCCAGAAGATGCCGACAAATGGAACGGTGTTGTCGAAAAGTTGCCGTTGTTAGAGCGATAGTCATTATTTAGATCTTGTTTTAGCCTTTGAATCCTTTTGCGACTATGTACACTTCGCGAGAGCGTGGGCGAGAGGCATCAGGTTTACGGATCACCACTTTATTAAAAGAACTACGAACGTCTTTCAAATATTCTTCATAGCCAACACCTTGAAACACTTTTGCACAAAAACTGCCGCCAGGCTTTAATACATTGCGGGCCATATCTAGTGCTAACTCGACAAGGTACATTGAGCTGTATTGGTCAGTGGCATTGACACCACTGATGTTCGGCGCCATGTCAGACACCACCACATCAACTTGTTCGTTGTCTAAGGTTGCCACAATTTGATCGTAAACCGCTTCTTCGGTGAAATCACCTTGGATAAAAGTTACATCCAATATCGAATCCATTGGCAAAATATCTGAGGCTATCACTCGGCCTTTTTTACCTACTAAGGGAGCGACTATTTGTGACCAACCACCAGGAGCTGAACCTAGATCCATGACAATACTACCGGGGCGAATTAACTTATCTTTTTCATTAATTTCGATAAGTTTATAACTAGCACGGGAACGATATCCGTCAATTTGTGCTTTTTTTACGTAGGGATCGTTAACGTGTTCGTCCAGCCATTTTTTACTGGTTTTAGAGCGTGCCATAAAGTGAGTCTGCTATTTTTGATGGTTTAAACGGCGCTTATTGTAAGCTGGCACGGCAAATTTGCAAATTACCTAGGCGAAAATAGCGTTTTTAACGGTAATTTATTTGCTTTAACTTGTTTTCCCTGACTTGATTTGAGCAAAGCGTTACAATTATCAACCTTGAGTATTTATTATTTCGTTTAGCCAATCTACAGACTAGGATTTTACATGACCGAACTTGCAGTATTTAACTTGTGCCATGCTGCACCAATTTATAAAGGCAAGTTAATATGAAATTTGATGATGTAAAAAAGCTCCACCAAAAGAAATATCGTTCGCAGTTTGGTTATTACCTTGTGGAAGGTGAACATCTGGTTTTAGAGCTTCAAAAAGCAGAACATGGATTAGATGATATTACCTTGTATGTCACTGAAGAATATCAAGATTGGGGCAAACGATTTACTCATCAATGTGCTTTAGTTGTGTTGAATAAAAAGCAAATGGCACAGCTCAGTGACACCAAAACCCCGCAGGGCATTATTGCTTGTGTGCCATTGCCAAAGGCCGCTAAATTGCAGCAAGCGAACCTGCAGGGTGAACGCTGTATCTATCTTCATGAAGTACAAGATCCCGGTAACTTAGGTACCATTTTACGAACCTTAGCTTGGTTTGGTGGTTTTCGCTTATTGCTCAGTCCCAACAGTGTCGATCCGTTTAACTCCAAAGTGGTAAGGGCCAGTATGGGCGCGATATTTCATGTGCCCATTGAGTTGGAGGTTGAATTGGTTGATCTACAAACACGCTTTAAGCGCTTTGCCTATTTAGATATGCAAGGCAAACAAATTCAAAGTACAGATTTTACCAAATACCAGTGTTATTTGTTTGGCAACGAAGCGCGTGGCGTGCCTACTAATGCCTTATCGGCCTGTGATGCCGACGCCTTTACTATTGCTGGAAGTGGAAAAATTGATTCACTTAATTTAGCCAGTGCAGTGAATATTTGCGTGTATCAGTTGTCGAGCTAAGTAATTTTCAGTTATTAGCACGATTAAAGTGATGTTATTCGATACGCGGAAATGCTGCTTTAACCATAGTGATAAGCGATTAAAGTGATGGGCAATCGCTTGTCTTAAGTAAAACACTATAGATTAGCTAAAATCTATGTTTAGTGGTCACTCTAAATTCAACACTGTTTACATTCGGATCTGAACTAATCGGCTTAATAACATCAATATGAATTACCCGTGCTTCACTGGTACGGGTGGAATAAAATCGAGCTCCAAGGCCAACGGATGTCATTAATGAAGATTGCTTTTCTGATGACTCTGATTGGTCAAATACTTTACCGGAATCTATAAATGCAGCGCCACCTAACTCCAATAATTTGTAGATATTAATCTGCGGATAATAGCGGGCCTCAGCGGTAAATTGTGTGCTCTTTGTGGCGTGCTGATATTGCAATGGGTAACCTCGTACACCAGTTTCACCACCTAAAACCACAGGTGAGTCTAAATACTGATTGTCACTTATTACATTGGCATTTTTAAAATATGCCCCCCAATGCTGATTGAACTTGTAGAAATACTCAGCACTGGTTTTGAGTAGGACTCTGTCTTGTTGTTGCGAATTGTTGTATTGCTCGCCTTCAAGTGAGACATCAAAATACACTAACGCATTTTCAGATAGTTCGATTCCTTTAGATAAGTTGGATTGCCAGATTAGGCTAGGGGCGTTATCTCTATCTGAAAAATCAGTACCGATACTAGCACTGACATGCCAGCCTAAATTGTAATCTTCGATATGGTTGATTAAGTGCAGATTGGTTAATTTCCTAAAATCTTTCTGCAAATACTCGATGGAAACAAAGGGATAATTAAACTCTCTGTCGTTGGGCAAAAGGTTAGTCTCGTTGAGTGCATTTTTGATTAAATCTGAAAAACGATGTGATTCCCGCGTGTAACCGACACCAAAGCGTAACGTATCTGTGGATGAATTTGTTTGCAGCCATTGCCACGCAATAGTGGAGAATCTTTGTTCATGGCTAAAGCGGTTAGATTGCTGGCCCAATTCGAATTGTGTGTCTATTTGACTGAAATTATCAAACCCTATTTGATATGCATATTGGGTATCGAAACTCACAAATTGCTTATTAATAAATGCAGCCTTTGAGCTGCCATCATCGTTGCTCGTTAGCGTGATAGAGGCATTAATATTGTTTTTTAGATAAAGGGGGAATTGGGTATCAAGTCTATAACCCGTGCGCTGTTCATTACTGAAATATTCTATTTCTGCACCTATTCCCAAACCAAGCAAATTACGATCTCTTATACCAATAGCAAACTTATTTTTACCGCCTTTACGACTGAAATCTATGGTTGGCAATAACGTCCAGTTGTCCCAAGTTTCTACCGAAACTAAATTATTCTCATCATATTTTACTTTCGCGTCTCTTATGTATTTTTGATTGCGTAGATGTCGTTCCAGTTCGAGTAAATCATCGTAGTTAACCTCACATTTTTTGAGGAAAAAAGCAGCTTCATTTTCGAGGGTATCTTGCTTGGTTTTGATATGTAGAAAGTTGGCCCAATCGTGTATGAAAATACTGTCATCATCTTCTAAGTTGAATATATCGTTGGGTTTAAAGTGAACCTTGTCAGTTTGACTACACTCCTTTTCTTGCTGAGCGAGCAGCTTAGACGGCAAAAATAAAGTCGCGCAAATTATAATAAAAACAGTGAAAAGGTTTAAGTTCATACAACCACCAATAAATGTATGTATGAACTTTATATTGTTAACCTTAAGAACGGCTTAACAAAAAACCTTTAAAACTCTTAAGTTTACATTTTATGAGAGCTTTTTCATTTTTCTGAGCTCGCCGCGGCACAGTCAGCAAAAGTCTAAATAGGTTAAACAGCTTGTAAAACTACAATTTAAAGCGATTAACTACAGTATGCACTTTATCACTGAGGGCTTTTAGCGCCTGACTAGCTTGGTTTAAGGTGGCTGCCGTTGTGACAGATTGTTCTGAGGCATCATTTAAATCATTAAGTCGCAAGTTAATGGCTTGCGCGGCTTGAGTTTGTTGCTCTGTCGCTTGGGCTATCTGGCTGTTCATTTGCGACATTTGGCCCATTAATCTTGCAACTTCTTGCAGTGTTTCATTCGCTTCGTTTATGTTTCCTACTGTTTTTTGAGAAGTGTCTTGGCTGGTTTTTACTGCTTCCACTGCGGCTTTAGCATCGCTCTGTAATTTCTCAATCATGGTTTGAATTTCGTCAGTACTATGCCCGGTGCGGCTGGCTAAGGTACGGACTTCATCGGCAACGACAGCAAATCCTCGGCCTTGCTCTCCTGCGCGAGCCGCTTCGATCGCCGCGTTTAATGCTAACAGGTTGGTTTGTTCTGCAATCGCTCGTATCACATCGAGTACGCTACCTATGTTTTCGCTTTGTTTGGCCAGTTGAGATACAACCGAATTAACCTGATCGATGTTACTGGTTAATGATTGAATATCCTCTACGGTGCGATTCACCGCTACGGCTCCCGATTGGGCATTGGTTTTAGCATCAGTTGTGGTGTTTTCAGCATTCAATGCACTGCTACTAACTTCGCTAATTTGTTTCGTCATTTGATCAATAGCATCTGCTACTTGTAAGGTGGCGTCACTTTGCTGTTGGGCAAAGGTGTTACTGCTTTGACTAACACTGGCAACCGAATTGGATTGTTCTATTAACTCTTCAACGATTGTGCGCACTTGCAGAAGAGATTCTCGTATTTTGGAGGTAAATTGATTAAAAAACTGGTTTAGCTGGGTTATTTCATCATTTCCTTTTACCGGCAATTGACGGGTCAAGTCTCCCTCACCTTGAGCAATGTCACGCATTCGTTCACTTGCTTCTTGAATCGGCGCAGTAATACTCCTGCTAATTAACCAAGTAGCGCCAAGAATAACAAGCAATCCGATAAAAGCTTCGAGGATATATGAATTACGCAGTTTGGCGTAAAAGGCGTCAAGTTTATCTAAGTAAATTCCCGAGCCTATAGTCCATCCCCACGGCCGGAATTCTTTGACGTAGGATATTTTCGAGGTTGGTTCTTCCTCACCTGGTAGTGGCCAAACATATGTCACAAAACCACTGCCTTGTTTTTTGACTAATAGCGACATTTCTCGGAAAAACGTTTTCCCATTGGCGTCAGTACTGTTGTATAGAGACTCTCCATTTAACGCCGGTTTGAAGGGATGCATAATCATATTGGGGGTTGCATCTTGTAACCAAAAATAATTATTGTCGTCGTATCTAAGCTCACTCACAGTTGCAATCGCCATTGCTTTTGCATCGTCTTCACTGAGTTGTTGGGTACTGGCTAATTGATGGAAGTGTTCAATTACGCTGTATGCGACATCCACAACGCTTTTGTTTTCTTTGTAGGCTTGTTGTTCCAGTGCTTCATAATGATGGTTCAACACACTGAAGCTCAGAAGTACCAGTACGAGCACCATTAAAATGACAATAAAACTTAATCGGTATATCAATGAAAAATTGCGTAAAAATATCATTGCTAATTCCTCGACTATTGCAGCCCAACTTTTAGGCGACGCTTGCTGCCGCGTTATGCTTTTTCTTTCAGTCTAGTCTATTTTTGTTGATTCAAAACTTAATCACTTAAAATAGTCTTTAATTGCTGACAAATCATAACCTTTTGAGGAACATAGTTGTTGTAACTGTTGGAAGCTGGCCTGTTGTTTTTGACTCAACGCCCAAAGGTGCACTGCACGAGTGCCACTTCTGCAAAAACAATGTACTAAGCCCTTATGTTGTTCAAGCAAGCGTTTAAATAACGCAATTTGTTGATTTGAGTAAATACCCGATTTAACCGGAATATGCTGATACTCAATTCGAAGTGAACGACATATCTGTTGCCATTGGTGACTATTTATTTGAGTGGCAGACTCATTATCGGGGCGAACATTAATTAGCATGGTTAAGCCATTTTCAACTAACTGTGAGAGTAATTCATTATCGAGCTCACCAGATATTGAAAAGTGGTCGTTTAGGTTGATGATAGGCATGGCAAATCCTGGTTTAAACGTTGGTCATAAAGGTGTAGGCCGATAGCGCAATTAGCCCAGCACCGAATAGGCGCTTTATCACCAATTGGGGAAGTTTATCTGCGATTCGCAACCCGACTAATATTCCGCCTATTGCACAACTGCTGACCAGCGAGATTAACGGCCAATTTAAGCTGATATCAGCATTTTGAAATACTTTTAAGTACTGGGAAAAGCCACTAATACTCTGCATTACAATAATGACTAAACTGGTACCCACTGCCTGCTTGATGGGAATTTTGGCAATAAACATAAGTGCCGGCACTATCAGGAAACCACCACCTACACCAATTAAGCCGGCTAAGCAGCCCACCAACAAGCTCGCAGGAATTAGCCAAAACCCTGATTGCGGACTGGTTGTTTGGGTGAGGTTAGGGGCGAGCGGTTTGAGCATAAAAAAACTCGCTAAAAGCATTATTACTGCAAAAGTAAGCAGTTGTAATTTTGCGCTGACAAACTGCGCTAAATAAGCGCCTCCATATGCCGCAAACATACTAGGAATGCCAAAATACAATACCAATTTGTAGATGATATTACCTTTTAGATAGTGGGATATAGTGCCAACTAACGCCACTATTCCTACAATAAGTAGAGATTCTGCAATGGCTAACTTTTCAGGTTCTTTGGCAATAAAAATCAGTAAGGGTAAGGTCAATATACTGCCACCGGAGCCCAGTAGCCCAAGACTCAATCCCATAGCAATTGCACCTAACCAAATCATTGGATCGTTCATGGTTTAAGCCAATTTTGTGGTTAACGGAATTTTGAGATACGCAACACCGTTATCCTCGCTATCTGGCAGCAGTCCAGCGCGAATATTAAGTTGAATTGATGGCAGCAGAAGTCTTGGCGCGGCTAATGTTTTGTCACGTTGATTGCGCATATTGACAAAATCCTCTTCAGTGGTGCCATTTTTTACATGGATATTGTTGCGTTTTTGCTGAAATACCGTGGTTTCCCACGCATATTCGTCACGACCTTCGGCTTTATAATCATGAGCGACAAAAATACGGGTTTCGTCAGGTAGTGAAAGTATTTTCTGGATGGACTGGTACAAGGCTTTGGCACTGCCATTGGGGAAGTCTGCTCGCGCGGTACCATAGTCGGGCATAAACAGTGTGTCACCAACAAACACAGTGTCTTCAATCAAGTAGCTAATGCAGGCAGGTGTATGACCTGGGGTATTCATTATTTGAATGTTTAGATGGCCTAAATTGATCATTTCACCGTCACTAAAAAGGTGATCAAATTGACTCCCGTCACAAGCAAAGTCTGGTTGTAAATTAAAGATTTTTTTAAAGGTCGATTGGACTTTGCGTATATGCTCGCCTATGCCGATTTCGCCACCACGTTTTTCCTTAATATATTGAGACGCAGTAATATGATCAGCGTGAGCATGAGTTTCCAGTATCCATTCCAAGGATAAATTATTGTCATCTAAATACTTGATCACTTTATCGGCACTGGTGGAGGAAAGCGTGCCGGAATTTGGATCGAAATCTAATACTGGGTCAATAATCGCGGATAGGTTACATGTTTTGTCAGTTACCACATATGTGACAGTATTGGTTGTTTCATCCAAAAATGGTTGAATGATGAGTTTATTCATAATGAATGGCACCTTCTTTGTTTAATTCCGAATGCAATGGAGGATCAAGAGATATTTGCTGATCGATTTTCAGTTGACGTGGAATAATATGAGAGGCAACCAACACGATTTTATGTTGGGCCAATGTGTTGAGTTGGCGGCAGGCAATTTCAATATTGGTTTCATCTAAGGCTTCAAATGGTTCGTCAATCAAAATTAAATTTGCTTTACTTAATAGTGCTCGAGCCAAGCCCAAACGTTTTTTCTCACCGCCAGAAAAACGTCTACCGTTTTCTCCAATCCATTGATTAATATCGCTCATGTAGCCCAAACCAACATCATTCAGGGTTTCAATTAAACATCTATCGGACGCCTCTGGATTGGCAATAAGTAAATTACTTTTTAAGGTATCTGATAAACAAAATGGAAATTGTTCTATGTATAAGCTGTCATTAAGTAACCCTTCAGGCATATCGCTATGGTTGATCAAACGTTTACCTTGGTTGGGGATAAGGCCTGCGACAGCCTGTAAAAAACGACTTTTCCCAGAGCCAGAGCTTCCCACCAGTAAGCTCAAACTTGCTATGTTGAATGTGCCAAACACTTCCGGCATTACTGTATTTTGAGCTTTAAAGTTCGAAACTTCGACATTCTTAACATGGGGATTAAGTCGCGAAATTGGCACTGACTCTTTTACTAATTGAGCAATGTTGTTATTGGCAACCTGATAACTTGCCAGCTTGTTTTGAGATTCGATTGAGCGACCCAACCAATCATTTACACTCAGTAACGCCATAGGAATAATCACAAACAAACTGTTTCCTAAGTGAGTACTAGCGTGACTTACTAAAATAAAACACAAGGTTGAGATACTGGTTATAGAGGTCAACAAAGCAGCTAATCTTGTGTGTTGTTGGATTCGGTTTTGTATTTTTCTAATGCTATTTAGTTGTGGTGGTTGCAGTTGATTTTGCATATGCCAGATAGGCGCACTTTCAATATGCTGAATTAAGCGTAATTGCGTCGCTTTTTGATATTTGGCTAAGCGCTTAGCGTTGTGCAAAGTTGTGAGTACTAAAGTGGCGTAAATGAGACTAAATACGCTAAAGAAAACGATTAATGGCCAACTTAATGTCGGTGTAAATACAACAGCACAAAACATAAGTGCGCTGATGGATAATAACACACCTGCATTTTGCCCCACCCAAGCAATCCAAATAGAAGCCACTTCTTCACTTTGATAAGCAAGTGCGTTTAAGGATACATCTCTAGCTGTAACATTATTGTCGGCGAGGGACTTGAACACCGATAAACGAATGTCTGCCAAAGAGCCAAGCAAGTGCTGATGGCCAAACAACATACTGAAATAGCCAGACGCAATCCGCAATATAGCAAGGGCGCGGATGATGACAGCCGGTAACATGTAATTGAAGCCTATGCCAGCAATGGCTGAGGCGGCAATAAACCAAGAAGACACCAGTAAAATAGTGAATCCCACCAGAAAGTGCACTATGGCCAGAAACAAACTGACGGCTAATAGCTTTTTATGCTTCATTTGGGATCCTCAATACACCATTTTCAAGTTGCCAATGTTGTGTAAACCAGTGATCTGGAATGGACTTGTGTGATGCCCAAATTACAGTCTTGTGTTGCAAGCGTTGACGCAGCAGTAAACTTAGGATTCTATGCTGTTCCTGAGTCAGGTGAGCAGTGGGTTCGTCGAGAAAAACCACTTCGGGGTTAATCAGTAAGATGCGCGCAAGGGCTAAACGCTGGGCTTCACCGCCGGAAAGTGGAGGGTAGTCACCTAAAGGTGTATCTAATTGCTGTTCAAGTTTGATCGCCCAGTCATTCAGTTCTACGTCGACTAACACCTCCCAAAGCATGTGATCGGCGAAATCGCGCCCTAGGGTGAGGTTATATCTCAGCGTATTATCTAGCACTACGGTATCTTGAGTTAACAAGTAACTTAGCGCAGGGAATTGATGTGAAGCTTCCCTAAAACCCATCAATGCCTCTAGCAAAACGGTTTTGCCTGCGCCGGATTGACCCTCGAGAAATATCCATTCACTGGGCTGGATGGAAATCTTTTTTGCGCAAATATTTGGTTGTTTAACTTGAAAATTAAGCCAATCAATTCCGCTGAAGTTTTGTTGGATGACGTTAGGTTTAACCTCTTGATATATCTCTGCAAACCTTTCCGCACTCGCTTCGGCTTTGGATTTTTGGTGGTAATATCGGCCTAATGTTTTTAATTCGGCAAATAATAACGGTGCAACCAGTAACATAAACAGACCAGTGTGTAGATTCATTGACGGTCCAAATTCAAATTCACCAATTAGACTGAAACCGATAAATACGGCCACCAGTGCAATTGATAAGGTCGAGAAAAAATCTAGAACCGTGGTAGACAAAAAAGCCACAGATACCACTTTCATGGTTTTTGAATTTACAATATTGCTGGCATGACTTAAGCGCATCTGTTGCTCATGATGCTGATTAGCGCTGGTAATCAGCGGCAAGGCTTTTAATCTATCTGAGAACATCGCGCCTAAACGTTCTAAAGCGATAAAATGTTTACGATGCAGTGCCGCAGCGCCTTTGCCGACGATAATCATAAACAAAGGAACCACTGGCATACAAAGCAGTAGAGAAACTGCTACCACGTAATTGATGGGGGCGATCACCAATAAGATCACCAGTGGCGTTATCCCGGCCATCCATTTTTGGACACAGTACTGACTGACGTAATTTCCTACATCAGCAATGTGATCAAAGATTAATTGTTGCCAATAAGCCGACGAGTATCGGCGTATTAATGAAGTTTGTTGTTGTTGCCAAATTGCGTGGATATCCGATTCAATTTGGCTTTCAATTTTATTTTTGCAGATAGCCGATAAGCTATCTGCAACGTATACACTGACCAACCAAATACATGATGCGACCGCTAAGTATAAAACCTTGCGCCCATCAAATGCTTGTTGCTCAACAACAATCGACATCATCATTTCGGCAAATAACCAGAATGTGAAGATTTGAGCAATAAACTGTATTAGCCTGACCAAAAACACCTTCATTTGCGGCACGCGAAAATCCATGCTTTGCCGCTTTAACCATTGTATAGCTTGAGGTGTTATTTGATTTTCCATTATGATTCGTCCGTACGATCCATATCTTCTGTTGACTCAAGCCACATGGCATTAATGATGCCAAATGAGCAAGCCAATAAAACGCCTAAAATCCACGTGAAATACCACATAATCTTTTTCCTTTTACATTAATAAATTGCGTGTGACTTACTTAAGTCAGCTTGTTTTACTCGACCTCTCATGACCCAAAAACCATATGCGGTGTAAAACAGCACTATAGGTACAAAAACACAGGCCACAATAAACATAGTTTGCAGGGTTAAAAATGAAGACGTTGCGTCCCACACAGTCAAACTTGCATCAGGCATGATGCTGCTTGGTAGTAGAAACGGAAACATCGAAAACCCAGCGGTTAAAATGATGCCAGCAATACTTAAGCCACTTGCAGTAAACGCCCAACCACTTTTTCCTTTACTTGAAAACAAGGCAGAGGCGAGTGCTGCAACGATACCTAGAACAGGAGCGACTACCATCCATGGATAAATGCTGTAGTTTTGCAACCATGCACCACTGACAACCGATACGGTTTTATGTAATGGATTACTCGTAGCGGCAACATCTATGGTTGAGGTGATTTGATAACCATCGACTCCCAGGGCTAAATAAACACCTGCTAAAGCGAAAAGCGCCGCACTTGTACAAGCCAATATCACCGCAACAGAGCGCGCTCGTTGATACAGGTCACCATCAGACTTAAGTTGTAACCAAGTTGCGCCATGATTTAGCAGCATGGCAACCGAAACTAGGCCAGTAAGCAAAGCAAAAGGGGTGAGTAAACCAAAGAATGAGCCTGTATAGGTTGATTTCAATGTCTCATCTAACTCAAATGGGATACCCAGTAGCAAATTACCAAATGCCACACCAAATATTAGGGCAGGGATGAATCCGCCAGCAAATAGTGCCCAATCCCACATCATTCGCCACTTTTTATTGGTTAGTTTGCTGCGATAGTCAAACCCAAGTGGACGCATCCAAAGTGCGATTAAGGTTAAGGCTAACGCTAAGTATAGACCGGAAAAAGCAGTGGCATAAATCATTGGCCAAGCCGCAAAAATGGCACCACCGGCAGTGATAAACCATACTTGGTTTCCATCCCAATGGGGACCAATTGTGTTGATCATAACTCGTCGTTCTTGATCGGTTTTGCCAATCAGCGTTAACAATGCGCCTACGCCTAAATCAAAACCGTCGGTAACAGCAAAGCCTATGAGTAATACACCAATTAACACCCACCAGATAACGCGCAGCGTTTCATAGTCAATCATGAGTTTGCTCCTTGAGGTTGTTCATTATTCAGTAACTGAGCGGCTTCTTCTAATTCACGCTCGGCGTCAGCGAAGGTCTCGCTAGGTCCTTTTTTGGCGTACTTTTGCATGAGATAGAAGGCTGCAATAAACATAATTGCGTAGAAAAATGTGTAGGCAATTATTGTAATGACGACATCAGTCACAGATAAATTTGATACCGATGCATGTACGGGTAGTATTTCTGCAATCGACCAAGGTTGACGGCCATATTCTGCTACAAACCATCCGGCTTCAGAGGCAATCCAAGGAAGCGGCAGGCTGTAAAGTGCAAATTTCAACAACCAACGAGGCTTGGTAATCTGATGCTTAGTGGAATAGTAAAACGCAAGGGCGAACAGTACTAACATCGCAAACCCAGATGCAACCATCAGCCTGAAACTCCAAAATAACGGAGCAACTTTAGGGATGCTGTAGTCTACTGCTTGTTGAATAGCTTGTTCCGACGGGTTGCTGACATCTTCGGTAAATGGTTGCAACAACATGGCAAAGCCTAAATTGTCTTTGTGTTGTTCAAAGTCAGCGCGCTCATTGACAGTCGCTTCTCCATTCCTGACTTTATCTAGTAAGTCGTAGGCTATAATTCCAGATAAAATTCGTTCTCTGTGACGCTCTTTATGCTCTTTTAATCCGACCACTTCTTCGTCTAGAGAACGAGTGGCAATAATACCCATGGCATAGGGAATTTGAATTGCATAATCGACTGTTTGGGTCTCATCGTTGGGTATCCCAAATAGGGTAAATGCCGCTGGAGCAGGTTGTGTCTCATATTCTGCTTCTACTGCCGCTAATTTTACCTTTTGAACATCACCTAATTCGTAGCCACTTTCATCACCCAATATAATGACCGAAATCACCGAGGCCAAACCAAAACTGGCGGCAATGGCAAAAGAACGTCTAGCAAAAGCAACGTCTTTATTTTTCAGTAGATAATATGACGAAATCGCTAATACAAAAATAGCGCCTGTGACGTATCCTGCAGAAACGGTATGTACAAATTTAACCTGTGCAACGGGGTTGAAAATTACCTCTGCAAAACTGGTCATTTCCATCCGCATGGATTCAAAGTTGAATTCAGCTCCTACTGGAAACTGCATCCAACCATTTGCAATTAAAATCCAAAGTGCTGAGAAGTTAGATCCAATTGCAACCAGCCAAGTAGTCATTAAGTGTTTTACCTTGGTCATTTTGTCCCAACCAAAGAAAAACAAACCAACGAATGTAGACTCTAAAAAGAACGCCATGAGCCCTTCAATTGCCAAAGGTGCGCCGAAAATATCACCGACATAATGGGAATAATAAGACCAGTTCATACCGAACTGAAATTCCATGGTTAAGCCTGTGGCAACGCCAATGGCAAAGTTGATCCCAAACAACTTACCCCAAAACTTGGTCATTTGTTTGTAGATTTCTTTGCCAGTCAAAACATAAACTGATTCCATTATGGCAAGCATAAAGCTCAGCCCTAAGGTTAATGGAACAAATATGAAATGAAACATGACGGTAGAGGCAAATTGCCAACGAGATAACTCGATAAGAGTCTCGTTCATACTGTTTCTCCTAGTGATTAAAAATGTGTTTGCGCATAAAGAGTTAGCGAAATTTATTATATTCCGAAGATTTCTAACTCGGAGTTGATCCTAATCAACAGAATTGCATTCAACGTGCCAAATTTTGAAATTCATGTAACCATATGAAATTACGAGGGTTTTATTTTTACCATGGCTCTAAATAGGGGGGGTGGTTGTCACTTATGACAGAGGTTCTGTCATAAGTGACAATATGTGATTTAATCACAAGTAGATTATTGACCTATAGGCGCTGTGACACTAAAAGCACCGCGAATATCCTTTAAAGAGAAGTTGATTGCTGTGTCTTGTGGGTAGTGCTGGTTAATTTTGTTGGATAATTCAGGTGAAATATTTGTGCCGTGGCAGGCGATACATAGCTGGCCAGTAGGAATCGCTTTCATCATCCTAAATTGACCGTTTACGGTATCGCTGAATACTAATTTATCTATCGGTCTTCCATTTTGAGCTTGTTGTTCAAACTCAAGTAATACAGGCTTTTGCCATTCATTTGGCAGATTAAGAGGGTTACGAGTTTTTAAGCTAGTGCGACTTAATTGCCAGCCATCAGTGGATAGTTCGGCGGCTATTTTCGGTGCTTCATTCTGACAAACTTCCACTGCATTTTCAAAACCGCCAGTAGCAATTGCGTCCAATAATGCGCTTTTGAGTTGCTTTCCAAATTGCGCCATTTTTTCCTTGGCGATTTGTTTATACGCTGCATTATCTTGTTGATTTTCAACTTTATTGTTGGCCAATGGTATATTTGATTTTGTTATTTCATT
The DNA here is from genome assembly GCF_040370605.1 of Aliiglaciecola sp. NS0011-25. Lineage (NCBI taxonomy): Bacteria > Pseudomonadati > Pseudomonadota > Gammaproteobacteria > Alteromonadales > Alteromonadaceae > Aliiglaciecola > Aliiglaciecola sp. NS0011-25. The sequence goes on along the minus strand of NZ_BAABWR010000015.1, from coordinate 41,205 downwards.
TGCATTGGCTAGCGTCATATATAACCCAAAACCGGATATGATCGATAAGCTAACTGTCGTTGAATATATTGCCAAAATCTTGTTCATAATTATTCCTACTCTAAACGTTCTATTCCAAGTGCTTTTAACACATACTTTTCGTAAACAGGTTCACTGGTGCCGGTGCGCATTTTGCGCATAAAATACTTTTCAAATGCGATTTTGGCTAAATGCACCCATTTGCCCTTTTTAAACCAAGCGACATTGCGGGGAGGAATTTGCGGCATTGCCACAAATGCTGCCCCAGTATTTCCCATGTCGGCTAGGCAAATTGCGTGCATAGTACCTTTGGTTTGCGGTGGTTGATTGTCAATAATGAGAGCTTTTAGATTGTGCGCAATAGCTGTCATCATTGTTTCTATCATGTAACCGGTTTTAGGCGTCCCTGTGGGCACTGGTGTTGTCTCAACTGGTGGAATAGCAACACAAACACCGCCCGAAAAAATAGTTGGATAAGTTGGATTACGATGGAATTCATCGGTAACAACAAATCCCTTTGGATTGCACAAGCCGTCAACATTTGCGACTGCATCCACGCCACTAAAAGGCGGTATTAACATGGCGTGATGAAAAGGCAGCTGATGTTCTAATTCCACTTCTCCTTTACGGTTTAATTCGGATACATGCATCATATTTTCACAGACTTCATCTACAGTGCCATTGCATGTCCATTTTATATCTCGAGATCTGAGTTCCGACTCCAACATGGTTTTGGAATCTCCAACACCACCTAATCCCATGTGTCCGATGTAGGGTTCACTGGTAACAAAATGGATTGGAACTTTATGGCGGATTTTGGCATCGCGAAGAGCTTTATCTAATATAAACGCATATTCGTAAGCTGGCCCAAAACAACTTGCGCCTTGAAACGCACCAACCACAACTGGACCGGGGTTTTTCAGCAGTTTTTCGAAATCTAGATAACATTGTTTGGCATGATCTAAGGTACATATGGATTGGGTATAATAATCTGGGCCAGCTCCTTTAATATTACTAAACGCGAGTTTTGGACCTGTAGCGATTATCAAATAATCGTAACTTATGCTTTCATTTTCATGGGTTAAAATAACCTTGTTTGCGGCATCAATTTTGTCCACTTTTGCACAAATGAACTCTATGCCTTTTTTGTTCAGATATTTTTCAATCGGCATTGTTATGGCGTCAGGTTCCCGCCAGCCAACTGCGACCCAAGGGTTCGATGGCACAAAACGGAACTCTGGTCGTTCATTGACGACAACGACTTGATGTTCTTTACCGAGTATTTCCTTTGTTTCATAAGCCGCTGGCATGCCACCGGTTCCTGCACCTAAGATCACTACTTTAGCCATTTTAGTTCCTCACTTATCTTATCGTTGTTAATAGTTACGATATGTGAACATTATGTAAGCAAGAGGCGTGCTATAAATTCAAAAAATTTAACATGTTGAAAAGTATGCAGTTTATTAAGTATTGATGAACTAGCTTAGATAAACCTTGATTCCTTTGTCATTTTTGTCACAGAATGAGTCAATATTGACTTACTGGCGAGCTATCTGGATATGAATATTGGTGTAGTGCAATCGATGATCGATGCCATGGAAAAACCGGCAATTTTTATCGATCTTGAATATCGTATTTTAGCGGTAAATTCCGCCTATCGAGATACTTACGAAAATGAAGTCATTGTTGGTAAAAGCAGTTGTTTTGAAATTTCTCACGGTAATTCATCTCCTTGCGATAAACATGGCGAAGACTGTCCTATGGAGCAATGTAAAAAAACCAATAGAACCAGCAGTGTCATTCACATTCACGATACGCCTTATGGTAAAACCTATTGCGATATTTTGATGAAACCGATTAAAGATGAAAATGGCATAACCACAGGTTTTCTAGAAGTGCTTGATCGCATAAGGTTTGCCTCTAATGAGTCTAATGCACAGCTGATGATAGGTGCATCAGAGCCGTTTAAAACCATGCTGAATAAAATTAACCGCTCTGCTAAGGCCGATATCGCGGTATTACTGCATGGTGAAACCGGCACAGGAAAAGAGCTAGTTGCTAAAGCGGTTCACGAGTCGAGCGCTCGGGCACAAAAGCCTTTCGTTATAATTGAATGCACAGGCCTTAACGAAAACTTATTCGAATCTGAATTATTTGGTCATGAAAAGGGGGCTTTTACTGGTGCAACCCATGCCAAAAAGGGACTGATAGAAATGGCCAATGGTGGTACCGTTTTTTTTGATGAAATCGCCGATGTGCCATTAGCAATGCAAGTGAAATTGTTACGTCTTCTTGAAACCCATTGTTATCGAACCGTTGGCGGAATTAAGCAGAAAAAGGCAGATTTTAGGCTGATTTGTGCAAGCCATAAAAACCTGCTTGATTTGGTAGCGTCAGGCGAGTTTAGGAAAGATTTGTATTATCGCATTGCTGGCTTTCCAATAATGTTGCCGTCTTTGGCTCAGCGACGCTCTGATATCCCGATTTTGGCAGAACACTTTTTGAAACAATCTGAGATGAATCGCAAAAAGTTTAGTGAAAAAGCGCTGCTTGCGCTGTGTCAATATGATTTCCCCGGTAATATTCGTGAACTAAGAAGTATTGTTGAACATTCGGCATTGCTCGCAAATGAAGATATTATTGAAGTGGAGGACTTGCCGGAACTCGTGATTAACACCGGTGGTTTTGAAGCCAAAGAAGTGAATCAAATTATTTCCTTGGACGATATGGAAAAACAATATCTATCGCAATTGTGTTTTGCAAGCACTTTACCGGTAGATGAACTGGCTCAGAAATTGGGCGTCAGCCCTCGAACGTTTTACCGTAAACTTCAGAGATATGGCTTAAAATACGAGGGCGTCTGACTTGAGATAGTGCGCTTAAATCTCGCCTCAGACTGATATAAGATTTTGATATTTAATAATAAAGTATACGATTCATTGACCGTTAGCTAATTCCTTTTCAGTTTTAAAACCAAATACTTTGCGAATAACAAAGGTTGCAGGACAAAGGCCAGTATAACTTTGTTGAAACAAGTTGGCACCAATGAACACCGTAAACCATACAAAGTTTGGATGAACCCAAACGGTTAATGCAACGGATACTAACACCATAAAACCAGCAAATGCGGTTAACGCTCTTTCTGCAGACATAAACATCCTCTTTTTTATCGGATAGCCATAGTTAATAAAAGTATCTGAAACTAGCATAAAGGTTACTAGCATCTTCGAATTGATTGTAAAAGGTGTATTGCTCTTCACCGTAAAATAGATTCATTCCAGCAGACAGTCGCCACTCATCTACAGGGCTGTAATCGGCACGCAGTTTCAAAAATCCGTCTTGATCACTGGTGGAGTAAAAGTTAAATGCATTAATGGTTAAGGTTTGCTGCATTAACCGGTACACCAGTTGCTGCGTAACGACGATACGACTGCGGTTAGGATCATATTGTGGCGTAAGTGAATTTAAACGCAGTGCTGAATAATCATGAGTGCGCTCCATATACCACTGTAAACTCCCCGATAAATCTTTTATTAGTTCTTGTTCATAACCAATTAACACTCTACTTTGATCGTTAGGGATCAATGCTTCAGTACCCTGGCTATCATAACCAGAGGCATAATAGGCGACTTCAGCTTTGATTAAACCTGCAAAAGCAGGGCTGACTACACTGGCGCCATAAACGTTGAGTTTAGCAAAATAAGGTTGGCCTTGTGCCGTTTGACTGCTAGGCGATTTATGAAATCCATGGTAACCGTATACAGCAATTTCAGATGATCCTAAGGTTTTGTAATAACGCAGTGCATATTCTGGCGACTCAGGTCGGTAGGGTGGGCTCACGTCAAAACCAGGCGCAATGTTTTTAGCAAATTGTGGTGAGAAAAAGGAAAAATAATCGCCGTTAATATAGTTGTCAGGTGCAAATTCAGGGGTAATAACCAAGTCGATATTACCCCAATCAAAAAATCCAGATAACTTTGCAGATAGGGAAGGGGCCTTAAGATAATCATCATTACGACCTGCAAAAAATGATTGATAATCTTTTGGGAAAAGGTCATTTAGAAATAAATAATCTCCCGTTCCCCAGGTCAGCACTTGTTGACCTAATTTTAGATCAAAATATTTTCCCCATTCGCCTAAGGAGTCCAATCTTCCTTGCCAAGCAAACTCCCTAATATCTACTTTTACCTCATCGAGTATACCGTCATAATATAAGTCGCTAGTAATAGTTACGCTAGAATGGCTGAGCAGTTTTTCCCATTGTACTTGTAAACGAATATCTCTGAGGGTTTTGGCTTGATCAATTTCAGGATCAGAGGATATTCTGTTGCCAGCACTAAAGTCGACAAAGCCGGTAAATAGCGGCTTTGCTACTTCTTCTTCCGACCAATCGCCCATATCCCATTCATCTTCTGAAGTTTGCGCTACAGCATTGAATGTGAAGAGCATTACAGTTATGTATAAACCGCTGGCGAGGGATGAAATTTTTTTCATTAGTCTAGCCATTGACGTGGAGGCGTACGTAAACTGCGTTCCGAAAATACATCATCCGGAAGTCCTAAATCGTAACTGATATTTCTAAATTCCATTAATGTATAACCGCCGTTAATCAAATCACTTACTTTCGAGCGGACAACGGTAGGGAAACCTTGGATATCTTCGATTTTAATCGCTTCAACACGTCGGTAATTAACCCCATCTTCATTGAAAAAATCAATATTCACAGGTAGCTTTGATTGTTTATCGATACTGACTTGATAGTAGCTAAATTCAACGCTATTTGCTGACTTCGGGGTTGCTTTTAAGATGTAGTGTTCAGCGGTTTCATTCAGTAATTCAAAGTTATCCTCTGATACGGCACGGCCTGACACATCTTCATAGAAAAAATGCGATCCCACAAAGGACGTGCGTTTATCGCCAGCCGAAATGCGCTTAACCAAATCCAGCGCAGGTAAGTACAGCCAACGGTCATCGTCTATTGCAATATCTGCATGTTTTTCCACTCTAAATACAGTGTCTTTTACATCTGTTGGACGACTGAAAAATACCATCATCTGTTGATCACCATTGTCTTCAACATCTCGTCTGAGAATGGTGAATTGACGCATTTGTTTGCGTCCCTGAGAATCAACAATCATCATGCGTGCATCTGAGCGACCGTCTTCTCCACTGTAATAAGCCACTTTTTCAGCGCTGCTAATTAATTCGGCAACATCAATAGCAGCAAGGGTCGGTAACGACATAAATAACGATAAAGTAAATAATGTAAATCTAGGCATTCTAAAACTCCTAATCATCTAGTTTTTAAAAACCAATTGTTTTGCTAACGACATCACAGCGGGCAAGATAAGTAGCGTCACCAAGGCCGAAATTGCCATTATGCTAGCTAAAAATACTCCCACGGTGATATAGGGAACAAGTGGAGCAAAGAGCAAGGGGGTAAATCCTAGGGCGATAACTAACGCGTTGCGAGTGATTGCGGTGGCTGGTTCTTGAAACATCAAGGCCAATGTTTGTTTCACATCCTTGGTTTGTTTAAATAAGGCGCGGGCCCTTTCTAAAAAGTGGATCGCAAAATCAACAGACAAACCAAGTGTTAATGCAGACAACACTGCGATTGGCATATCGTAATCTTTGCCAATAATACCAATCAATCCATAAATGAAGGTGATGGTAATTGTTAGCGGCAGCATCGCAAGCACACCATATACTAAGGATCTGAACAAAATTACCATCATCACAAATACAATAATAAATGCGCTTATTAAACTATCGAGCATGCCTGCAACCATATTTTCTTGCCAAATGACATTAATATAGGCTTTGCCTGCCCATCCTAGTTCAATATTCGCTGGCAGTGGGTTGTTGGCTACATAATCGTCTACTAACTGGATTACCTCCGTCATATCTTGATTATCGCCACTGCTTAATTGCAACCAAACCAGAGTTTGTTGGTAATCGGGCGTGACAAAATGCCACAAGTCATTAGGACGATGAGAAGATTGATATTGCATTAGGGTTTGCGCCACAGCTTGCGGTGAATTCGGGATCTGGTAATCCTTGGCTTCGCCAGATCTGAGTTCGCGATTCACCACTTTAGTTACATCGGCTAGGGAATTAGATTTACCGACCAAGCCTGATGCCTGCAAAGCTGTTTGTAAAGACTCTATGTAGGCAAGTAATTGCGGAGACTGAAAAGCTTTTGACTGGCTCAGGGCTTTCTCTGTCAGGTTTAACAAGTCGTTTAAAAATTGTTCTTCTTGTGAGCTTAAATCAGTAAACATCTTATCTTCTATTTCAATGATAAGTTGCTGATATTGTTCATTTAGCGGCTCATCTCTAAGCTTTTCTAAAGTTTCCTGTTGCCAATTGGTTAAGCTTGCAGGGATATTTTTTGATAATAAGTTCTCCACAGGCACCAAAGATGAATGCTGACTTAGCACTATGTAGGCATCGTAAGTACCTGCAAAATTTTCGTTTAAGACTTTATCGGCTATGCGAATTTCATGATCAGGTTTGAACCATCGCACCGGGTTATCGTTTATTTGAATTTGGGTAATTCCCCACACGGAGATGGCGAACACCACTGAAAAACTCAATATCAATGCGCCTTTGAAGTTCATTGCAATCTTACCCAAAGCGCCTGCAAGTTTTGCAATTCTAGTACCGCCACTTTGCTGGCTATGCATCACATCCTGTAAACTTTGTAGCGACTTTTCACTCATTCTCGACAGATAAGCAGGCATAAACGTAATGGTAATTAAAAACGCGAGTAGGATACCTGAACCTACAAAAGCACCAAATATTTGTACCGGAGGAATAGGAGTTAACATTAATGAATAGAACCCTACGGAAGAGGTTATTGAGGTGTACAGCATGGGCGTAAATAAATGTCCTACCACTTCCTCAATCGTGGCCTGAAGATCTTCTCCTGGTTTATGACGGTCACTGAATTCCGATAAAATATGTACTGAATCTACCACCGCAATCGGCATTAGAAAAATCGCAATCATGGATGACATGATATGAACAGTGAATCCCATTCCTATTAATGCCCCCATGGTAATAATGACGGTTGCCATCGCCACTATCATAGGCGCGATAATTAACGGAATGTTGCGGAAGAAAATAAACAATAGAATGAATATAGTTAAGCCTGCTAGGGGCGCTGAAATTCCCATTTGCACAAACATCTCGAAACCAAATTGGTCTTCGGCAACAGGCAACCCAGTAATATACCACTGTGCGCTGCTATCACGGTTTTCGATTGCGCCGCGAATTTGTTCAGCAATATTAAAACTTTGGTTTTTATCTAAAATAGGTACGTAAATCGCAGCGGCTTTACCGTTGTTTGATGCCAAAGTGTCTTGTAACAAGGGCAGACGGGACAAGTTGTGTTGTATCTGTTGACTAACTGCAATGGTTTCCGGTGGGGTGGGCATCATCCATTCAAAACGAATCGCACCTGTTCCTTCCTGACTGATATTGTCAACTGTTGAAATTGACATGACATCTGCGGAAACAACCCCGTCCAATGACATAATTGTCTTTGTAATGTCAAAAATGTCAGAAAGCACATCAGGCTTAAACACACCGTTTTCATCTTGTGTATTAACCACCCCAACAACTATTGCATCGTGCATACTAAATGTTTGCTTAATTTGATTATGAAACACTCGTGCAGGGTGCTCTGCATCCAGCATGTTTTCTGGATCTGTATCTATTTGAATTCGAGGGATCTGGGCCGCTAATAACACCACAAAAAGCAACAATATTGCATATACAGATTTAGGTTTGTGAGTGCATAAATGCACTAAATTATCGGCTATATTTTTCATGAAACCCAACAGATTTTTTATAATATGTATCAGTATAGCAATATAAGTGCCATATCTAGTTTAGATAACATTGATGCATATTGTTGAGACAGCTTTTCGTCGTTTGAAAATCTTGCAGTGGTTCAAAAATGCGTTTAGTTAAACTGCTAGAGCCTTTTTATGATGGTCTAGAAAGAAGTGGTTTAATCTGCATGGGCGTGGACGACTTTAGGCATGGTGCGGTTACGTCCTTCTTCTTTAGCTTGATACAAAAACTTATCCGCAGCTGTGATAGCTTTATCTACGCTTATATTCTTGGTTACTTCTTTAACACCGATACTCAAGGTAACACTAAATTCTTTGCCAGCATATTTGAAAATATGATTAGCCACTTTTTTGCGTATTTTTTCTGCTAAAAAGTGTGCATCAGATTCGCTAGTTTCTGGCAAAAGGAACAAAAACTCTTCTCCTCCCCAACGAGATATCTTGTCTTGTTTACGCAACGTTGAGGTAAATAGCGCCGATAAGTTTTGCAGTACGTAGTCTCCACCATCGTGGCCGTGGAGGTCATTTACTTTTTTAAAGTGATCAATGTCGCACAGCAATAACGACATATTGACTTTACTGCGCTGTGCACGATTGTATTCGTGTTCCAAATAATCTTTCATGGCCCTACGGTTTGGTAACAACGTAAGGGGATCTTGCATTGCTTGTCGTTCGAATTGGTCACTTAATTTTTGCATAAAAGTAATGAATTTTTGCCGTGAAAATTCGTAGAAGCCAAATAATAAAGTAACTGTTAAAAAGGAATAAATTAAACGTGACTTAAATTCGTGGGTGTAGGATGTATTTAATAAAACTTCGCCTGGATAGAACAACATGATGCTAATCAAAATAACAAATAGGCCAATGTTGACTAAGCCTTTACGCAAACCGCCAAAAAAGAAAGCTACAGGAGGCAGAATATAAATCCATAATGGTCCAGTGTTGGCATGGCCACCGGTGTAAACTAAATAAAGCATTAAAAATAACAAACATATAAAAATAATGCGGGTAGATATTTTGTAGGTATTTTTAATTCGTTTAAAACGATGGATTTGGTGACTTAAAAAGAATAAAAAACAGGCTGAAAAAAGAGAGATGGATAACACCATTTCGCCACCGAAAGCGGCGGAAATACCTAAAACAAGAGTGAGGCTATAGCCAATGCAGGAGAAAAGATTGGAGACAAATATTTGTTGATTAGATTCGCTATTTCTATCGCCAACAACACCCAAATAAAGATAAGCCAGCATCCACTTGGTCATTTTTCTGATCATTAGATTTCAACGTTTTCCATGTTTATTACGATATCTTTGCTTAACTGTTCTAGTAAATTTCGTAGTTTGCCCACCGCATGTCCATAACCATTTTCTGCCAGTGGTAGTTCGTACTTAAAGTTATATATTGAGTCAGTTAAATTTCTGTTGCTTTGATCATTATATATCCAATACTGTCCAGCTAACACCACTTTTGATTCATATGTAGGCAGAAAGTGGTTTATTTTTAATCCTAATGTTAAGTCTGCTTGTTTGAAATTAACTAATTGTGGATCAACAAAGTAGGCAGTTTTCGACGTTTTATTGAGATCATTTAGTAATGAATTACGAATGCTCGTTTGTAATGGTTGCGCCCAATAATGTTGTTTAGAGTAGAACACTTGATGATTATCCATTTGCATATTCAAACTGGCTTGTTTGAGGTAGTCGGCCAACTCAATAGTCTGAATTGCTACTGTAGTAGGGCGCTGTGCAATATCATCGGGCATTGAAATAGAGGCTGCGTTATCGAGTAGATAATAGTGCACATTTGTGTTCACTTCACTCGCACAACCCGCTAGCAGCAGAGTCAGCCCGAATAGGTAAAAGGTTGGCTTAGTCATTGTCGGTTTCCTGATTTAAAGATTGCGCTTTGGGTTCAACTTCTGGCTGCGTAGCGTCGCTGAATATTAAACTATTCGGTTTTTGGTTGAGTTGTTGCAATAATGGAGTGAGTTGCTGCAAGGTCGTTTGAAACCTTTGCATTGTCGAAATTAATTCTTGATTAGTTCTAGACCCTGCAGAGTAATCTTTGAGTAAGCTAGTTAGCGATTCGGCAGCTTGATTAATATTCTGACTTGTTTGTTGGTCCTTCACGTCAACCAGCAGGCTATCGAGGGTGTCAACGGTCTCTTTTAATGCCTCAGCTGTGGCATTAAAGGTTTGCATTAGTTGACTCGCATCTTCAGACATTTGGGCAAAAGGAATGGCATTTATATTGTCTAAAACACCACTTACTTTTTGAGTGATTTGCGCAAATTCCCCTGATGTTGTAGGAATCACATTGTAGCCAAGAAACTTACTCAGAGGTTCCGGTTCAGCATCCTCATAATGCTGTAAATCAACGTACAAGCCGCCGGTCACAATATTACCAATTTTAAGGGATGCTCTAAGACCTTGTTCTATTCCACGTAATGTTTGTGTTCTAACAATCTCTACACCCGTGTGGTCATCGGGTTGCTGCATTCTGCTTGGCTGGATGTTGATCAGGACTGGAATCGCAAATTCATCATCAAGTAATTTACTCTGCGCTGCGCCTGGTAGGTTAATTTCAATCACTTTACCAATTTGCAAACCTCGGTATTCTACAGGTGCGCCGACAGTTAATCCGCGAATACTATCTTTGATCATCAATACAAAATTAACCCCCAGTTTATATCTTTTGTTTGAAGCGCTTTTATAGTCTTTATATATTTCAAATGACGCTTGTGTTGTGACTAGCTTGCCCGTTGACATACCCTCAGGAATGCCAAATGTGACACCGTTAGTGAGAATGGTTTCGATACTTCCTGTTTTTATTTCTATCCCATTGGCGGCAAGATCAAGACTCATACCGCTGGCATTCCAAAACTTGGTATTTTCAGTGATAAGTTTGTGGTAAGGCGCTTGGATAAAGGCATTGTAAGAAACTATGCGTCTATCTACATCAAAATGCATGTCTTCAAATTCACCGACTTTCAATCCTTTATAAATAATCGGATCACCGGCTTTAAAGGATAGTTCTTCGTCACTATTTAAGGTTATCTGTAATCCTGGTGTGCCAGCTGCTGTGGCAGGGGGATTTTCAAATGCGATAAATTCAGTAGACAGTTCGCCCTCGGTGCTTGGTTCCAAAGTAATATAAGGGCCGGAAAATAGGGTGGTTAATCCAGATACACCATTAAGAGAGACACGGGGCCTCACCAGCCAAAACTTACTATCTTTTCCAAGCAGCATTTCGGCACTTGGGCTCATTCTTGCGGTTACAATTACGCCACTTAAATCGGGTTTTAGTTCTACCTTTTTAACCACACCAATTTCGACATCTTTGGTTTTTATCTTTGTTTGATCTGCTTCAATACCAGAGGCTGAAACAAACTCAATGTTAATTAACGGGCCTTGATTTGCCCACTGGTGATACACCATCCACATTCCAATAGACAGGGCGACTAATGGAATCAGCCAAAATTTTGAGATTATTCGACTAGACTCTACATCTGCTTCTTGCGCGCTTACTTGTTGGTTTTTATTGTCTATCATCTTGTGCGTCCGAATTGCTCCAAATTAATCTAGGATCGAAAGTCATCGCTGCTAGCATTGTTAGTATCACCACACCACAAAATGCCATTGCAGCAGGACCAGGAAATACACTCATGGTATTACCTAGTTGAATGAGACTAACCAAAATCGCAACGGCGAATATATCAACCATTGACCACCGACCTATAAACTCTGTTAATCGGTACCAAAATATACGGGTGTTTTGTTTTTTGATTGTACCGTTTTGCGCACAATAGTTAAGCCAGATTAATATTACCAACTTACCTATGGGCACAACTATACTGGCAATAAAAATGACCAACGCAATTGGATACGACTTGTTCTGCCACATGGAGATGACCCCACCCAGTATGGTGCTGGGTTCATCGGTACCTAAAAATACCGTGTGCATAATAGGTAAAGTGTTAGCTGGAATATATAACAATATCGAGGTCAGTAATAACGCCCAAGTACGCTGTATACTTTCGGACTTCGGAAGTCTTTTACGGCGGTGTTGGGTTTGGGTGGCGTTGATATAAAGTTGGTGTTTATCCATGGATAACAATGTGGCTACCATGCATAAGGTGAAACCGATGTAAGCATAAAATGATAGGCCAATACTGATATCTGCAAAAGAACTGATTTTGATTAAACTTACGAGTACTCCAATTAAAAATATCTCTGCCATGCTCCATGGAATGAGGGCGTAAACGATATTTAAGATAGTCTTTGAAGTGGCTGGATTTTTATTTACAGGCAATGGCACAACGACTAGCAGTAAACCCAGCAATACTATGGCGGGGACGATGATAATAGACAGCAATTGGATCACCGCTAAAAACATATAATCATTGACGATTAATACGTCTAAGCCGGAAATGATCCCAATTGCATGATTTTGCCCGTTGCTGCTAAATCCAAGAAAGTTAAATGGCATTGATAACAGTAAAAAAATTAAAGCGCTAAGGGCGAACATGATTATTCTTTGATTGGCCCTTGCGAGGTGTTGCGTCAATACGTGCCCACAACATGGGCATTTTGCTTTCTGGCGATGAGCTAAACGAGGTATTTCTACTGATGTATCACATTGTTGGCAGACCGTTTGCCCGCTGTGGATAGGATCGGATAAGTGTTGACTCATTTATAAACACCGTTAGCCAGTTGTATGTGTTTATCCAAACATTCAGAAAATACCGCGATACTTTTATCTATTTCAGTCTCTGTGGTTGCCCAAGAGCATATACTAATTCTAATCACCTTTCGGCCCATCCATGTCGCCTCACCACACCAGGTTACACCAGAGTTTTGAATTGCTTTGAGTGTATTAACCGTAATTTCATCTGAATCAGCGCAGATTATAACTTGATTAAATACAACATCGTTAAGTACTTTAAAACCCGCAATTCGGATATTTTTGGCGAAGTAGACGGCATGTTGATGCAATAACTCAACAAGTTCTGCAATACCGTTTTTACCCAAATAAGCCAAACATGCCCATAATTCTATTCCACGGGCACGCCTAGACATGTCAGGTGTAAAAATCATATTGTCGCGGTTTTCACTGGTTTGTATATAGGAACCTTGTTGATGCAGAGCCTGCGTTAACGCTTTGGGATCTGCACATAAAATAATTCCACAATCGTAGGGCGCATTTAAGGTTTTGTGACCATCAACAGACCATGAATTCGCCAGATTAACGCCTTTGGTTAGTTCATTAAACTTTGCGGATGCTGCCGCCCATAAGCCGAAAGCGCCATCAACATGCACCCAGGCTTTAGCGGCTTGGGCTTTAGGAATGATGGTTTGGAAGTCATCGAAAGCCCCGCTACAAACGTTTCCAGCCTGTAAAACGAGAATACAACTATGATCAAGCGGAGGAATCGCATCAACGCGCATGCGACCTTGTTCATCACATTCAACCCATTCAATTTGCTGTTGACCAAATCCTAATAGATTCAACATTTTCACCACAGTTCCGTGGGTTTGTTTAGCTAAAATGATGCGAAGGGCAGGCGCTGCAAAAAGTCCGTGTTGTGCAATGTCCCATCCTAAATGCGTTAATTGACGATAACGGGCAGCCGCCAAACCGCATAAACTGGCAACTGAAGTCCCTCCAACTAGCCCTGCCACAGTATTTTCCGGCAATTGATATAGTTGTTGTAACCATTGTTGGCAAACGCTCTCTAATTTTGCCGCTATTGGTGACATGACAAATAGCGCTGCATTTTGATCCCAAACATCAGCTAACCATTTTGCCGCCAAACCTATGGGCAGTGCCGAACCATTAACAAAACCATAATAACGACCATTTGAGTAACGTACGGTATTTTGTGCCCCTTGATTGGCGAGTAAATCTAACAGCGCGTTTGCGTCGCCAATATTTTCCGGTAAGTCGCCATCAAATGCGCTGAGCAGATCCAAATCCTTATTGCTTGGATAGATTGTTTTTTCATCTGTATCTGTCTGGTATTCAAGTGCACTTTTGCAGGCTTGTTTTAACAGAGCAGAAGTACGAACTTGCTCGAACATGTGTTTTTGTATTTTTGACATAGTCGTACTTCTTAGTTGAGGGTAAGGCTAACGTTATCACTAAATGTAGTTGTTTTTTAGGAAAAATAAGTAAAAAAAAGCCATCTTTAAGATGGCTTTTGTCTGCGAGAAAAGTAAATAAACTTTATCGATTAATAATTTGCATTACCTGGCGAGCGAGGGAAGGGGATTACGTCACGAATATTCTGCATACCTGTGACATAAGCAACTAGGCGTTCGAAGCCTAAGCCGAATCCAGAATGTGGAACTGTGCCATAGCGACGCAAGTCTCGGTACCAAGCGTAGTCTTCTTTATCCAGTCCCATTTCTTCAAGTCGTTGGTCAAATACGTCTAGGCGTTCTTCACGTTGAGAGCCGCCGATGATTTCACCAATACCCGGGGCCAATACATCCATTGCTGCCACTGTTTTGCCATCGTCATTAATGCGCATATAAAATGCTTTAATATCTTTTGGATAGTTCTGCATAATAATCGGCGCACCTACATGCTCTTCTGCAAGGTAACGCTCATGTTCTGACGACAAGTCCACACCCCAATCAACTGGGAATTCGAATTTTTTACCGCAGTTTTTGAGTATTTCAATGGCATCGGTGTAATCCATTCTGACGAAATCTTGGGCGATCACTTTTTCCATTCTATCTTTAACGTCTTTATTGATATGCTGCGCAAAGAAAGCCATATCATCGGCACGTTCTTCCAATACGGCTTTAAACACATACTTTAAAAGATCTTCGGCAAGTTGCGCTACGTCAGACAATTCTGCGAAGGCGACTTCTGGTTCGATCATCCAAAATTCCGCTAAGTGGCGGCTTGTGTTTGAATTCTCAGCTCTAAAGGTCGGCCCAAAAGTGTACACTTTGGACATTGCTGTACAGTAGGTTTCAACGTTCAATTGACCTGATACTGTTAAGTAGGTTTCTTTTCCGAAAAAATCTTGTGAATAATCGACTTCACCTTGTTCGGTTTTAGGGATGTTCATCATATCTAAGGTCGAAACCCTGAACATCTCACCAGCCCCTTCAGTATCACTGGCAGTTAATATGGGAGTGCTGATCCAAAAATAGCCTTGTTCGTGGAAAAAGCGATGGATAGCTTGAGATAAACAATTGCGAACACGGGTTACCGCACCAATGACATTGGTTCTAGCACGCAAGTGCGCATGTTCCCGCAGGTATTCAATACTATGGCGTTTTGCTGACATTGGGTAAGTGTCTGGGTTTTCAACCCAACCTAAGATGTCAACTTGGGTCGCTTCTATTTCTAACGACTGACCTTTACCTTGTGATTCTTTCACTTCGCCAGTAACTGCAACTGAGCAACCTGTAGTGAGACGCTGGATATCGCTGTAATTTTGCATTGTATTCAGTGCAATAACCTGAATAGCGTCAAAGCAACTTCCATCATGCAAATTGATAAAAGATAATCCTGCTTTAGAATCTCTGCGGGTTCTCACCCATCCCTTTAAAACTACTTGTTCCCCGATTGGGTACTTGCCAGTTAACACGTCAACCACTGGGGCATGCGCCATTGATATTCTCCACTACAGCAGGGTTAACCTGCAAATTTTTGATTACAAACTAAAATAAGACAAACGACTAGGATAAACAATAACCTAGATGAAACCAAATTAATGCTCTACAGTAACTAAAGCTGGATAATTAAAATGTCACTAGAATCTGTCGCATAAATAAGGTGTGTAATCTTACTTAGCTAAATGACAGACTCAAGTAAAAATAGGCGCTAAATAGAGAATATGTCTGAACAATTCCCTTGGCAGGGCGAAAACCGCCGAAAAACGCCTCGAAGCCGCGATAAATTTTACCAAATTGTATTGGGATTGAATATTGTTGCTTGGGTGATATTTGTCGCTTCTTTGATAGTTTTCCATTATGCACGGCCAGAATTGATATCTGGCGTGCAAGAATATTGGGGAGTATCTGGTCGACAAGATTGGGCTATGTCTCTTAGTCTTTATCTAATTATGTTACTTTGCCTATGCACATTCATGAGTCTGTTTGTACTTTTCATGCGGCGATATAGAACTCGCCGCCGAAATGACTATTTTGGTATAAACGTAGTTATTTTATTGGCAATCAGCGTAGTGGTATTAGTTTGGATCTTATCTGATCTTTGAAATATCACTAATTGAGTGTCTGTAAACTGATCGCAATAGCGGCGGTCAGTTGAGTCAGTTGTTGCTGATTAATAATAAACGGCGGCATAATGTAAATGAGTTTTCCAAATGGTCGGATCCAAACGCCGTTATCAACAAAAACACGTTGTAACTCAGCAACATTAACCGCCTTTTTACATTCAACGACACCAATTGCGCCCAATACTCTGACGTCTTCTACAGCAACATGGTCTTTTAAGGGGAACAACTGATGTTGCAGTTGTTTTTCAATTCTTTCGACCTGTGCTTGCCACTTATTCTGTGCCAACAAAGCCAAACTGGCATTAGCTACCGCGCAAGCTAACGGATTACCCATGTACGTAGGGCCGTGCATAAACACGCCCGGTTCAGACGCACAGACCCCTAATGCAACATCTTCTGTGCAAAGCGTTGCTGCAAGTGTCATATAACCACCGGTTAACGCTTTGCCTACGCACATGATATCTGGACTTATACCAGCATGTTCGCACGCAAACAGTTTACCTGTTCTACCAAACCCAGTAGCAATCTCATCACAAATTAACAAAATGTTGTGTTCGTCACATAACTGTCGACAACGATGAAGATATTCTGGGTGGTATATGCGCATACCTCCGGCTCCTTGCACTATTGGTTCGATAATAAGTGCTGCGACTTCGTTTTTGTGGGTAAGAATCAAATCCTCAAGGGGTCCGATATCATCTTCATTCCAAGTTTGATCAAATTGAGTTTGTGGTGCTGGGGCAAATATTTGTGAAGATAACACTTGGTTAAATAAACTGTGCATACCGTTTACCGGGTCACATACCGACATAGCCGCAAAGGTATCACCATGGTAACCATTGCGAGGGGATATAAAACGGTGTTTCTCTGGAGCACCTTGGCACGCCCAATATTGCAATGCCATTTTCATTGCGACTTCTACCGAAACTGAGCCAGAATCAGCTAAAAACACGCGCTCCAAGCCTTCAGGTGTAATATCCACTAGTGTTCTGCAAAGATCGATAGCGGGTTTATGAGTGATTCCGCCAAACATCACATGAGACATTTTTTCTAACTGTTTATTGGCCGCTTTATTTAGCTCTGGATGATTGTAGCCATGAATGGTTGCCCACCAAGATGACATGCCATCGACTAAACGTTCGCCATCTTTCAGTTTCAGGAAAACCCCTTCTGCTGATTCAACTTCATAACAAGGAAGAGGGTTAATCGCAGATGTGTATGGATGCCAAATATGTTTTTGGTCAAATTCGATATCAGTTAGGTTAGATTTGTTCAAATAATGCTCACTTGTAAATCGAAGTATCTGGTAAGAGTTGACAATGTTTAAGTCGGCCTTAGACTAAGCCAACATAATTCGATAGTAAAGGACCAAATATGGCGTTCCCAGCAGATTTTTCAGGTGCAGCACAGATAAGACACGACTGGACATTAGACGAAGTGAATGCATTATTCGCTATGCCTTTTAATGATTTGCTTTTCCAGGCCCAATGTATTCATCGCCAACATTTTGATCCTAATTATGTGCAGGTCAGCACATTATTGTCGATTAAAACTGGGGCTTGTCCGGAAGACTGTAAATATTGCCCGCAAAGTGCGCGTTACGATACTGGCCTAGAAAAAGAACGCCTTTTGGAAATTGAAAAAGTTATTCAGCGCGCCAAAGAGGCTGTGGCAACAGGGTCAACGCGTTTTTGTATGGGGGCGGCTTGGAGAAATCCAAAAGAGCGTGATATGCCATATGTTTTGGAAATGGTCAAAGAAGTTAAAAAGCTTGGCCTAGAGACTTGTATGACCTTGGGTATGTTAACCCGTGATCAGGCGATAGCACTAAAGCAAGCTGGATTAGATTATTACAATCACAACTTGGATACGTCACCCGAATATTATGGCGATATCATTACAACCCGTACCTATCAAGATCGTTTAGATACACTGCAAAATGTGCGTGATGCCGGTATGCATGTCTGTTCTGGTGGTATTGTCGGCATGGGTGAAGAGGCCGATGACCGCTCTGGTTTGTTGATGCAATTGGCCAATTTAGAACATCACCCAGAAAGTGTACCGATCAATATGTTGGTGAAAGTAAAAGGTACACCATTGGATGATGTGGAAGATTTAGATTCTTTCGAATTTATTCGTACTATTGCTGTAGCCCGTATTTTAATGCCTAAGTCGTTTGTTCGTTTGTCGGCGGGGCGTGAGGCTATGAATGAACAAATGCAAGCCATGTGTTTTATGGCTGGCGCAAATTCAATTTTTTACGGTTGTAAATTGTTAACCACCTCTAATCCAGAGACCCATGAAGATGTCATGCTATTCAAAAAATTGGGAATCAACTCTAAACAAACTCGTGAGTATTCTGATGAAGCCCATGAAGCCGCTTTAATGGAAGAGATTCAGGCGGGTGAGTCAGAGCAAGCTGGAAATGAATTATTCTACGATGCCAGTAAACCTGTCGTCGCTGTGCCTGAGACGACTAATTAGTCAGTGGCTTTTGCTTATTTACAAGCGGCTCTGAATGCACGTAAACGTGAAGGTTTGTTGCGTCAACGGCGGATAATCGATTCTTCTGCTGGCGCAATGATTGAGGTTGATGGGCAGCACTTTTTGAGTTTCTCCGGCAATGACTATCTAGGACAACGTCAAGATATTGCTGTTATGCAAGCTTGGGTGGAAGGCATTTCCAGCTATGGTGTGGGCAGTGGGGCTTCGCCACTTGTTACCGGCCATACTCGTGCGCATCAGCAATTGGAAGAGTTTTTAGCCAGTGGTTTAAAGCGTGAAGCCGCTTTATTATTTAATTCTGGCTTTGCCGCCAACCAAGCTATTTGTCAGGCATTAGCAAACCCGAATTTGTGTATTTTGTCGGATAAGTTAATGCATGCATCATTTGTGGAAGCGGCAAAACATTGTGACGGCACATACAAGCGCTTTCGGCATAATGATATTGATCATCTGACAACGTTATTCGCTTCGAGTAACCGACAAGCACCGCAACAGTCTCAAGCTAACATTCAGGATTACCTTATTGCCACCGAAGGGGTATTTAGTATGGACGGTGATTTGGGACGTTTAGATGAACTGCACAAAGTGGCTCAGCAATATGATGCTTGGTTAATGGTAGATGATGCGCATGGCATGGGAGTATTGGGTAAAACCGGCTTAGGCAGCGCTGAACAATTGAATCTAAGTCAATCTCAGGTGCCGATATTAATGGGGACTTTTGGCAAAGGAATTGGCACCTCTGGTGCTTTTGTCGCAGGCTCGCAAGTGCTTATCGACTACTTGGTGAACTTTGCCAAGCATTATGTATATAGCACCGCAATGCCTCCTGCTATGGCGATGGCAACCTATGCGAGTTTTCAATCGTTAGCTGATGGTGTCAAGCAGCAAACGTTAACCCAACGAATTGCTCAGTTTAGACAGTTATGCTTGCAAACGGGTGTGCCGATAACTGATTCACAAACTGCCATCCAACCTATTGTTATTGGCGACCCAGTTAAGTGTGTGAAAATTAGTGAGGATTTGAAGCAGCTTGGGCTTTGGGTCACAGCCATACGTTATCCCACTGTTCCTAAGGGAACTGACAGGCTACGAATTACCTTATCAGCCAGTCATAAACACACTGACATAGATGCATTTGTTGATGCTTTAGTAATAGTGCTTAAGCGTTATCAGGTATTAACCCATGATTGACACCGTTGTGGATAAAAAGCGCAGAATAGCCTACCAGTTTAGTCAATCAGCATATCGTTATGATGATGTCGCACAAGTGCAATTAGATATTGGTTTTGATGCAATTCAGTTGGTGCAAGCTAATACACTCGGAAAATTGTTGGATATTGGTTGTGGGACCGCTCGTTTAACCCGAATGCTGGTGGACAAATTTCAACATGTCTGCGGCATAGACTTAGCAGCGGGCATGATTGAGCAGGCGAAAAAACTTAATCCAACTGACGACAATAAAGGATTCATTGACTTCCACATAGCAGACGCGGAATCTTTGCCATTTCCAGATAAGTCCTTTGATTCGATTTTTTCTTGTATGGCATTACAGTGGTGTACGCCAATTCAGCAGAGTTTAGCGGAGGCGAATCGGGTCTTAACCGATGATGGCCGCGCCGTCTTAGCGCTGCTTAGCGAAGGTTCTATGTCAGAATTACAGGCAACTTGGGGGGAAATTGATTCCGTCCCTAGAGTCAACCAATTCATTCCCCATCGCGAATTGGTAAAAGCAGCACAACAGTGCGGGTTTAAAGTGCTTGAGCAACAAAAAACCTATACTACCTGGCACCCTAACGCGATTAGCGTGTTAAATAGTATTCGCCATATTGGCGCAAATGTTGTGCCTCAAACCGGTAACCACTCAAAACTGAGTCGACAGTCTTTAGCTGAATTTGAACGGATTTATAAGCAACGTTTTGCCGTTGAAGACCAGTTACCCTTGTCTTACCAAGTTAGTTTTTTGATTTTGAGCAAAGATATATGATCAACTCTATTTTTATTGCAGGTACTGATACCGATGCAGGAAAAACCGTTATTGGCTCAGCCATTTTGCAGCTTGCGGCAAAAAGAGGGCTTTCCACCATAGGTTTTAAACCGGTTTCTGCCGGCTGTTTTGAAACCGCGGAAGGTCTTAGAAACGATGATGCAGTGGCCCTGCAGCGTGTTAGCACATTGCAATTACCCTATGAAAAAATTAATCCCATCGCGTTTGCTGATCCTGTCGCACCCCATTTAGCCGCTCAGCGCATGGGAGTGACCCTCGATTTACAACAAATAACCTCAGCCTATACAGATTTACTCTCTGCAAATGCTGATTTACTGCTAACCGAAGGAGCGGGTGGGTGGCGTTTGCCATTAGGCGAAGGGGCATTCTTATCAGATTTTGCGATCCAACAAAAAATACCTGTGGTGTTGGTGGTTGGTATAAAGTTGGGCTGTTTGAATCACGCATTACTCACCTATCAAGCTATCTGCGCTGATGGTCTAGAGGTTATCGGTTGGGT
This sequence comes from Aliiglaciecola sp. NS0011-25, assembly GCF_040370605.1. Taxonomy (NCBI): domain Bacteria; kingdom Pseudomonadati; phylum Pseudomonadota; class Gammaproteobacteria; order Alteromonadales; family Alteromonadaceae; genus Aliiglaciecola; species Aliiglaciecola sp. NS0011-25. The sequence continues at coordinate 20,059 of NZ_BAABWR010000015.1, read as the reverse complement.
AGCTAATCAGATTGATGAGCAGATGTTGTATTTACAGGACAATATTGAGAGTTTAAAGCAATTGATCCCCGCACCTTGTCTCGGTGTTGTGCCTAAGCTAAAAAACACCGAACAAGCTGCAGAGTATTTGTCGATTGATAGGTTATTTCAATAAGTTATTTAGAGCTGTATTAGCAGCTATGGTTTGTTGTTGATTCCCTTTAAAGATAACACCGTCGAGTTCACCAATTAGCGTAAATGTATCGCCCTGGAGCAGCAAACCACTTCCTTCTCTTATCCCAATTACATGGGTGTCTGGGTTCAATACACAAAATTCAGCAATCCGTTGAGCCCTTGTTTCACCATTGTGACCAGGTGGCTGATAATCGCTATAATGGGGATTAATTTGTAACGGAACAAAGGCTAAAGCGGAAAATGATTCAGGCTGAATGATTGGCATGTCGTTCGTGGTTTTAATACTCAAACCACAAATATTTGAACCTGCACTCCAGCCGATATAAGGGGTACCAGAATTCACTTTATTTTGGATACTTTTTATTATGTCATTGCTCTGCAATTGATAAAGCAAGTTAAAGGTATTGCCTCCACCGACAATAATTGCTTGGGCGTTATTGATTGCATCGGCTGCATTTGGCAATGTGTGGATACCAGTAATACGTATCTCTGGTAACGCCTGTTGCACTTTTTCAGTGTAGTCATCCCATGACATAGTGACGCCTGCATAGGGGATGAAAATCGCAGTTTTAACCTTATCTAAAAACGGCAATATCATTTTTCTGGGGTTAGCTAGGTATTCTTCATTGCCAACTTTTGAACTGCTCAACATGAGTACACGTTTTTCTGACATTTTTTTCCTTTGAAATGAATTTAACGCTAGACGCGCTTTTTTAGCTAGATAGAATAGACTCTTAAGCATAAGAGAATCAGGAATAGGAAACAACTCGAATGGCTGTAACAATTCGCTCTGTATTGTTTGTATGTTTGGGCAATATTTGTCGTTCTCCTAGCGCAGAAGCAGTATTTAGGAAAAAAGCCCATGAAAAAGGTTTGCTGTTGAAAATAGATTCAGCGGGAACCCAAGGATATCATACTGGCGCGGAACCCGATGAGCGTTCTGTTGCCGTGGGGGAAGCCCGAGGTTATGATTTTTCAGGGATAAATTGTCGCAAAATCACCAAACAAGATTTTAGTGACTTCGATATTCTGATCGCCATGGATGAAATGAATCTTCGTGGTTTGCAAAGTGAATGCCCAGAAGAGTATCAAGATAAAATAAAGTTGTTTATGTCTTTTTCTGGGTTAGAGGAACAGGAAATCCCAGATCCTTATTATGGCGGAAAGAAAGGCTTTGAGTATGTTCTTGATTTAATCGAGGCATCAGCTGATGGTCTTATCGAGCATATATCTGCTCTGATTGTTCTAGATGATTAACAATCGTAAGTACGTTTGAATTTATTCCCATCTCATTGTCTATATTGTCTATGACAATTTAAATCGATGTTATAGTCCATAGTTGAATAGATTAGCGCGTATTGACATTGTACTATAAAGGCGTTTTAGGGTAATTTCCCCGTAATTTTTATTTAGCAGGTATAGCCTGCTTTTTTTGACTGTATTTAAGGAATGCGTGTGAGCCAATGGCAACCGGATAGCTGGAGATCTAAACCTATCCAGCAACAACCTACTTATCAAGATCAAGCTTTATTAAAAGAAGTAGAGAGCAAACTTCATAGTTATCCTCCGCTGGTTTTTGCTGAAGAAACAAGGCAACTATACAAACAACTTGGTGATGTAGCCGAAGGCAAAGGTTTCTTACTACAGGGTGGTGATTGTGCGGAATCTTTCGACGAATTTAATGCGCCTAAAATAAGAGATACCTTTAAAGTTATTCTGCAAATGGCAATTGTTTTAACCTTTGCTGGAAAATGCCCAGTAACAAAAGTTGCGAGAATGGCAGGGCAGTATGCAAAGCCACGCTCCTCTGATTTAGAAACGATTAATGGTGTTTCTTTACCGAGTTATCGTGGTGATATCATCAATAGCTTTGAATTTACAGAGCAGTCTAGAATGCCTGATCCTAATCGGATGTTAGAGGCATACCATAGAGGCGCTTCAACCTTAAACCTATTGCGCGCATTTGCCCAAGGTGGTTTAGCGGATTTGCATCAGGTGAATCGTTGGAATATGACCTTTCTTGAGAACAATCCGTTACGTGATCGTTATCAAGACGTCACCAACCGCTTGCAAGATGCATTGGAATTTATGGATGTGATTGGTATTAATCATGTGAATAACGCAACTTTGCATGAAACTAATTTATTTACTTCCCATGAAGCGTTGCTACTAAATTACGAACAAGCGTTAACCCGCATTGATACATTGACAGGTAAGCCTTACAACTGCTCTGCACACATGGTGTGGATTGGTGAGCGCACCCGTCAATTGGATCACGCCCATATTGAGTTCTTCCGCGGCATACATAATCCTATTGGGGTTAAAATTGGTCCAACAATTCAAGAAGACGAATTGATGAGATTAATCGACACCTTGAACCCAGATAATAGCGCTGGTCGTTTGACGTTCATTACGCGCATGGGGGCAGATAAGCTTGAGCAAAATTTGCCAAAATTACTGCGCCGAGTAAAAGCGGAAGGACGAAAAGTCGTGTGGAGTTCAGATCCAATGCATGGCAATACCAAAAAAGCATCTAGTGGTTATAAAACTAGAAACTTTGATGACATCTTAAGCGAAATTCAGCAGTTCTTTGCTGCTCACCGTGCTGAAGGTACACATCCAGGTGGTATTCATTTAGAAATGACTGGCCAGCATGTGACGGAATGTACTGGTGGCGCGTATCAAATCAGTGATGACGATCTTGCCCAGGCTTATAAAACCCAATGTGATCCGCGTTTGAATGCTGACCAAGTGTTAGAAATGGCATTTTTAGTAGCAGACCATTTGAAAAGTGGTAAATAGGCCTATTGTTGACGACAATTGAAGGTTAACTATTTTAAGCCAGTTGCTAACGCGACTGGCTTTTTTTGTTTCTGGTAAGTGTTTGATTGAGCAGACAAATGCCAGACTACATAATAATATCGAACCTTCGGCGCACTTTTAGCGTACCTTTAAGACAACCATCATATTTTAGACTTTGTTAGTCTTGTATATTAAGCTGGATCGGCTGCTTAGTTACTCATTGTTCAGAGACTGACGGTTGGGGGGAAAGTGATTAATTTACTGCCTATTAATTGATTTAAAATAAGCAATCGAAACATACTAACTTAGTATTTATATTAATTCTTCATTGATGACGAATACTTTTCACGGTAGTTACAGGGACAAATTAATATGAAAACCTTTTTCAAATGGACCATCAGTACTTTCCTCGGCCTTGCTCTAATTGTTGCAATAGGCTGGTGGTGGATAGGTCCAGCTTGGCGCGCCTTAATACTTGACCCACCTAAAAATACTGACATTCTTTTTTGGAATCTAAGTCAGCGAGATGCTGGTTTTAAAGTGTTGGATCAGGCTCCCTTTCTGGTTAAGTCTCTTGCAATTACACCAAGTAGTAATAGCAGAGAATTAGCAGTGGGCGATGAGTTAGTACTAAATCAAAATATTGATGACTTTTTTAAAGAACAACGATTAGCCGGTGCTTTAATCCTGCACAAAGGTAAAATTAGATTGGAAAAATACGGACTTGGCCATTCTGTTGATTCTAGATGGACGAGTTTTTCAGTGGCGAAATCATTTACTTCAAGTCTTGTTGGTATCGCTTTAAAAGAGGGTCTTATAAGCAGTCTTAATGATAGTGTTTCAGATTACATTTCGGGCTTAAAAGGTTCTGTTTATGATGATGTGAGCATTGAACAATTGCTTACTATGACATCAGGAGTGGCGTGGAATGAGGATTATTCTGATCCAAATTCAGACGTTGCTTTGTTTAACAATCACAAAGCAGTAGATGGTTTACCGACAATCGTCAGCTACATGCGCAGATTATCAAGAGCCAACCCACCTGGCGAAACTTGGCATTATTCCACTGGTGAGACAAATCTAATTGGCATTTTGGTTGAACAAGCCACAGGCCAAACACTTGCCGATTATTTGACGGAGAAAATTTGGCAACCTTTTGGTATGGCTGACAAAGCGACTTGGATTTTAGGCCCTGATGGCAATGAAATATCCGGTTGTTGCATTCAAGCAAGCCTGCGTGATTTTGCGCGTTACGGTTTATTTATGTTAGAGGCTGGTCACATACATGGAGAGTCCGTATTCCCACAAGACTGGGTTAGCAAAGCGACGACTAACCGAGTTGAGACTTCTCCAACTTCGAAAAGAAGTTATGGCTATCAATGGTGGACGTTTGAAGATGGCAGTTATACTGCTCGAGGTATATTTGGACAAACAATATTTATTGATCCGAATAGAGACCTAGTGATTGCATTTAATGGCAATTGGCCAACTGCCACTGATGCTAATCTAGATCGGAAACGTTTTGAGTTTATTGATAGTGTTAAAGCAACGATTGATCAGGAATAAAATCTATCTGTAATTGCATGCTGCAAAACACAATACTCTGTGGCTATTTTGGCGTTCTAAGTAGATTGGAATTGTTGTAATCGTTGCGTTTTGTCGCCGTCACTTCAATTACTATTTTTGGGCTGAGAATTTTTAGTTGAGTATTTTTAATTAAGTATTACTAACTGAGTAAAAGAGTGCCTTTGATATTTTACCAAAGGCCTATTATCCGATTTAATCAGCGTAACTAATTAGCAAGGAGGGCTTCGCTAAATCGTGCACAGTTGCTCAATACTTGGTATTGAAATAAGAAGTTAAATTATTGCTCAGGCTTTCTTCTTATCCATTTTTACCACTTCTGCTTTTTCTTGCTCTAAAATTGAATCTGCATCTGTACCTTTAAACAACTTACTAATCACATCTTTGTTTTTAGACAGTAAAATAGTCAGCTCTTCAGATACATCATTAGGTAATTTAATACCTTTAGCCTGAATGTAGGTACTTAGGTTATCCGCTACATCAAGCATTTTGTCATATTGGTCAGCGGCTTTTTTGTCTGAAGTCACAAGTTTCTCTTCTCCATTTCGCTCAACAACATATTTCACAATAATCGCCATAATATATCCTCAAATTTCAGTAGGTTTTGTGCCGTCGAAATTAAATATAGCAAACTACTGTATGTTTGGACAGTATTAATTGTGATTGATGTTTATTTATTTGAGTAACGGAGAATTAGCCTCAATTGAATGATACACATCGACACAATCACTCAATGTTTTGGCGGTTAATTTAGGCACGCTATAAACCTGTGTAGAAACGCCAAACTTAGTTTTAATGTAGCCCATCAGTACCGCGAAATCGCCATCCCCACTGAGTAAAATAACTTCGTCTAAATGCGCTGACTGGTCGATCATATCAACGGTAATACCGACGTCCCAATCACCTTTGGCGGTACCATCACTGCGTTGAATAAAGGGTTTTAGTTTAACCTCAAAACCAATATGCCGAAGGGCATCTTGGAATTTAATTTGTTGGTCATCTTGGCGGGCTATCGCATAAGCGTTGGCTACAACTATATTGCCGTGTTCTGAAAGTTGTTGCCAAAGCTGGCGATAATTAAACTGTTTTTGATAAGCCTGTCGGCAGGTGTAGTAAACATTTTGCACATCAACAAAAACGCCGATGTTTTTAGCTTTATTTTGCATACTGATACCGCCCACAGGTTATTTAAGTTAGTTTGTTTAAACGAGCTTTTTACTGCTTAGATAATCTTCGTAGTTGCCTTTGAAGTCGATTATCCCATCTTCAGTAATCTCTAAAATCCGGGTTGCCAATGAAGATACAAATTCACGGTCATGGCTAACAAACAACAGTGTGCCTGGGTAGTTTTCAAGGGCTAAGTTTAACGATTCTATGGACTCCATATCTAAGTGATTGGTTGGTTCGTCCATTAGTAATACGTTATTTTTTTGCAAAATAAGCTTGCCGAAAATCATTCGACCTTGCTCACCACCAGATATGACTTTAACTGATTTATCAATTTCTTTTTGAGAAAACAATAGTCTGCCTAGTGTTCCTCTAATAACCTGTTCATCATCGCCTTCTTTACCCCACTGATACATCCAATCTAATAAGGTTTTGTCTTCTTCGAAGTCATGGGCGTGGTCTTGCGCGTAATAGCCTATAGATGCGTTTTCAGACCATTTTACATTCCCGCTGTCGGCTGCAATGTCTCCATATAAACAACGCATTAAGGTTGTTTTACCTGCGCCATTGGGACCAATGATCGCAACCCGTTCGCCTACCTCGATCATTAAATCCAGATTAGAGAATAGGGGAGTTTCAAAGGATTTACTCAAACCTTCTACTTCTAGGGCTAATCGATGCAGCTTTTTATCTTGTTCAAAACGAATAAATGGATTTTGACGACTAGAAGGTTTTACTTCATCCAGTTGGATTTTGTCTATTTGCTTGGCACGAGATGTAGCTTGCTTAGATTTTGACGCATTAGCTGAGAAGCGACTGACAAAGGTTTTTAGCTCTGCAATTTGTGCTTTTTTCTTGGCGTTGTCAGACAGTAAACGTTCTCTGGATTGAGTAGCAGCGGTCATGTACTCATCATAGTTGCCAGGGAAAAGTCGTAACTCACCATAATCGAGGTCAGCCATATGGGTGCAAACACTGTTTAAGAAGTGACGATCGTGAGAAATAATAATCATCGTACAGTTACGTGAATTTAGCGTATCTTCCAACCAGCGAATGGTATCAATATCCAAGTTGTTGGTCGGTTCGTCTAACAGCATAATATCCGGGTCTGCGAATAAAACTTGGGTTAACAACACCCGTAATTTCCAACCTGGTGCTACTTCGCTCATTGGACCGTAATGTAAAGCTTCTTCTATTCCCACACCGGTAAGCAATTCAGCCGCGCGAGACTCAGCAGTGTATCCATCCATTTCGGCAAATTCAGATTCCAGTTCGGCTGCTCTGATACCATCTTCTTCTGTCATTTCCGGATTAGCATAAATCGCATCACGCTCTTCTTTTACTTTCCATAACTCTTCATGGCCCATAATGACGGTATCGATTACAGAATACTGTTCAAAGGCGAATTGGTCTTGTTTTAGTTTACCAATTCGTTCATTGGGATCTTTGGTGACGTTACCTGACGATGGTTCTAAATCATTGCCCAGAATTTTCATAAACGTGGATTTACCGCAACCGTTAGCTCCGATAAGACCGTAACGATTTCCCTCTCCAAATTTGACGGACACATTTTCAAAAAGAGGCTTGGCACCAAATTGGATGGTGATATTGGCAGTAGCTAACACGTTGGCAATTCCTATAGATTAAAGACATATAAATTTTGCGCAGGATTATGCCACAAATAACTTTATTTTGATGGGGTTTGTTGATTTAAATCGCGAAGCACCGTTTTAACCCGTTAATCGCGTTTTGGGCTAGGGTAAGGGTGGGATTTTATGAATTATCAATAAGATAGGTTAACTAACAATTAGATTGCAGCACAGTGATAGAAGAAATCATCGATTTCCCCACCTTCCATTAAATATGTCAGGTGGGGGAAAGGTTCGATAAATTAGAGAAGAACTATTGATCTAGCGGTGTATTAAAATCTTCGGAAAGCTCAAAATCACCAGTTACGCTAGCCACTTTTTCATCTTCAAAATGAATGATTAATTCTTTGCGAAAGTCTTCACCTCGCTTGCTCATACCGCGTTTCATCTCGTATATGTAATACCAAGTATCGTGGTCGAAAGAATCCTGAACCACTGGACGCCCTAGTACGTAAATAACCTGTTCTTTGGTCATTTCAACACGCAGTTGTTTAACGCTTTTATCCTGCAGGAAATTGCCTTGGGGAACGTCAATACGGTATATCCAATCTGTGCAGCCAGACAAAAACAATGTTGTTACAACAGCCGCTATTATACTTTTATACTTCATTCATTCTTTCATTTAAGTTAAATAATTAATCTAGCTTAGCCCAATGAGCCAGCTTATTTCTGGACACGCATGCTAACTCAGCATTAGGTCTGCAATCAATAATTAATCGAGACTAATGATAACTGCTGAGTAATTCTTTTGCATTAGCAATAGCTGAATTGGTCAAAGTGTCCCCAGCTAGTAGGCGAGCTAATTCCTCAATTCGTTCATTTTCTTGTAAACAAATCATGTGTGTTTCAGTGGTTTTTTTATCTGAAAACTTAGTCACAAACATTTGCTGATGACCACTTGCTGCTACTTGCGGTAAATGGGTTACACAAATGACTTGGCTTGTTTGACCTAGTTTCCGCAATAACTTTCCAACTACAGATGCCGTTGGTCCACTGATACCTGTATCCACTTCGTCAAAAATCATAGTTGGAATTAAGTTACCTTTGGCACTAATCACTTGTAAGGCAAGACCAACTCTAGAAAGTTCACCACCGGAGACTACTTTTTCTAAAGTATCCGCTTTAATGCCTAAGTTTGTGGAAATTAAAAACTTCACTTTGTCTAAACCTGAGGGGGAGGGAGCAAGTTCGGCATCAAATTCTACGCACACTGAGAATTTTGCCTGCGACATATTCATCTCTTGAATATGTTGTTCGACCAATTTTGCTAATTTATTGCCTGCCTTGCTTCTACTGGCGCTTAGTTTTTCTGCTGCACTGATATAATTTTGTTGTAATACCGTGAGTTTGCCCTGTAATTCCTCCAGAGACTCGTCTTGATTATCTAATTCGGCTAACTCAGTAGACAATTGTTGATGATGCTCAAACAGTCCTTCAGGACGCACACCGTGCTTTCTAGCCAAATCTAACGCTTGAGAGTAACGTTGTTCAATTTGTTGCATCCTCATGGGATCAATTTCTAAGCGGTCAGTATAGGCGCGCAATTGGCTAGAGGCTTCATCAATATTAATGAGTGCTTCGTTTAATATGGTAACGATAGGCGCTAATTCAGGATCATGCTCTTGCAATTCTCCGAGCATATCAATACTACTTTGCACTGCATTTAAAGCGCTGCCTTCATCAGCATCATATAGTTGATAAAAGCTCTTCTGTGATTGTTCTAACAAAGCTTGGCTGTTACTTAATTTTTTATGCTCTAATTCCAGTTCAATAAATTCATTTTCAGCGATATTGAATTCATCTAATTCTTGCACTTGATATTGCAGTAAATTTCGACGATCTGAACGTTTTTGCGTACCAGCCAATAGCACGGCCATTTGCTTCTGGGCAGTGTTAAGTAATTCATATTGCTGCTTAACGTCACTGACTAAATTGCCATGTTCTGCAAAATTATCGACCAATTGCTTCTGAATTTCAGATTTAAGCAATAATTGATGGGCATGTTGACCATGAATGCTAATTAATTGTAAGCCTAAACTTCTGAGTTGTTGTGCCGGAACGGGATAACCATTTACATAGGCTTTTGAACGGCCTTCAGAGGAAACTACGCGCCGAATCATTAGCTCTTGATGTTCGTTTTCCGATGTTTCATGCTCACTTAAGTCATTCTCATTTAGCCAAGATTTAACTTTGGGAAGATTTGTTATATCAAAGGTTGCACAAACATCCGCTTTGTCGCAACTAGGTCGCACCATACCAGCATCGGCACGATTTCCTAAACATAACCCAAGGGCATCAATAGCAATAGACTTACCAGCCCCGGTTTCACCGGTAATAACGCTAAGACCTTGCTTAAAATCGACGTCTAATGACTTTACGACTGCTAAATTTTGTACAGATAAGTGAATTAACATAAAAACAAACACATGGTTATACATACAGTAACTGTAAATATATACATAAATTTCTAGTTGTAAAGTAGAATTGCTATTTGCACGCTAAAAGTTAATAGAGTTTCGAACCCCAGCCTAGTTTGGTGCGAAGAACGTTGAAGTAGTTATAATCTTTTGGATGGATCAGAGACAATCTGTCTTGATTTTTTTTGATATGGATTTCATCACCAGGAAACACAGTGAGTGCAATGTGACTGTCACAACTTACTTGTAGATTATCGGTGTTATCATTAGACACTTTCATTCTCACTACACTGTTGGCATCCACCACTATTGGTCTACTACTCAAGGTGTGGGGAAACATTGGCACCAATGTTAAGGCATCTAAGTTAGGCGTTAGAATCGGGCCACCACCAGACAGGGAGTATGCTGTGGAACCTGTGGGTGTGGCCACAATGAGTCCGTCGGAGCGCTGACTAAAAACGAAGTTATCGTCAATATATACTTCGAATTCCATCATATGGGCTACTTTTCCGTGATGCAGCACCACTTCATTAATAGCCGAATTGGAGCTTTGTTGCATACCTTCACGAAATACATCAACTTGCAGAATAAAGCGCTGTTCTTTGACAAACTCACCATTGAACAAACAGGTTAACTGACGATCTATATCGTCTGGGTGGATATCTGTTAAAAAACCAAGGTTGCCACGGTTGACACCCACCACTGCTACGTCGTGTTTAGCCAGTATTCGGGCAGCCCCTAACATGTTGCCATCACCACCCACAACAATGGCTAGGTCTGCTTGTAAGCCGATGTTTTCTAACTCAGCCGTTTCAAAACCATTTCCTTGTAGCATGCCAGAAACCTTTGTTTCGACAAGAATTCGACATCCTTTTCGTTTAAGGAATTGCAATATAGCGTTAAGGCTCTTGTTTGCACCTTCATGTGCAGGCTTTCCAATCAGACCAATAGTTTTAAAAGGCATAACTTTCTATTTAAATTCAAAAACTCAGTATAACCATGCTTAGTAATGAAAACCAAGCATGATAGTTAACACTGTCTCAATAAATGTTTACCGAGCGGTCCAACCTCCATCAATTACTAGCGCTTGAGCGGTCATATTTTTAGCGGCATCACTGATTAGAAAAGCCGCTGTGCTGGCCAGTTCTTCAATTTCTATAAAGGCTTTTTTAGGCATAGGCTCAAGCATGATTTTATTGATAACATCTTCTTCACTGATACCATTTTCTATTGCTTGGGCGGCAATTTGTTGCTCGACCAAAGGGGTTTTAACGTAGCCTGGACATAAGGTGTTGATCGTCACGTCGCAATCACCTGTTTCTAGCGCTAAGGTTTTAGCAAATCCCAATAACCCGTGTTTGGCAGCGACATAAGCGGATTTGTAGGGGGAGGCGACAACCGAGTGCAAGGAACCAACATTGATAATGCGTCCGTAATTTTGTTCGCGCATATGGGGCAAAAACGCTTTGCTTAATAGTGCGGGGCCAACAAGCATGATATTGATTAGTTGTTGCCATTTTTGTGCGGGAAAATCTTCTAAACGAGATACATGTTGGATGCCTGCGTTGTTGATCAGCACATCGACAGTATCTGGCAACAGTTTTTCCGGTAACGCTTCTATCTGGGCGGCGTCACTCACATCTAATTCAACAGACTGAGCATTAATATTCTCTGCAACTAATTTATCAACTGCATTTTGAGCGGCTTGGGCATTAATATCGGCAACAATGATCTTATGTCCCATTTTTCCTAAATATTGGCCTATACCAAAGCCAATCCCACTTGCAGCGCCGGTGATTAATATGGTTTTATTTTGCATTTTTTATCCTTTAGATTTCGATTGAACGGCAAGTGATTTCACGATATTTTTTACAGCTTCGAGTTGTTTTCCTTGGGCTGTAGCATAATTTTTGTCAGTGTACCCCCACCAATCCCAACATCCTTGAGGGTTCATTGGAAGCATCATTGATGTAGTGGTTTGAGGATATAAAATGATTAACTGATTATTATCAGCCCAACGGTTCAAACCGTTGTTTTTGATATAATCTTGACCAATAGTTTGAGCATTTTGATTGCATCCGTGAAAGTTCACATGCACTTGACACTCTTCACCTTGTGCACAGCTCTTAGGCACGTATACAAAACCTTTCTCGGCCATACTTTTGGCAGGATCTCCGCCTAATTCATGTTGGTCAATTTGTTTGATCTGGCCACTAGATGAAGCTGAGGGTGCCGTTAAATCTGGGTATAAAAAATTAAGCAACTCACCCGCTGCATCGTAGTTACAATTTCCTAAAAAGGGCGATTCTGAGGTATCACAAGAAGATCCCGTTGCCAGGGTAGGGAAGTGATGGGCAAAAGGTTTATCTTTTATATAAGTTAGGTTTTCGTCTTTAACTAACCCTTGATATTGCTGATAAAGGGCATTGGCTACTGGGGGCGAGATTTTTGCGTCTAATTTGCCATGTAGTAACCAAACTTTACTGTCTTGTAAATGAGATAACGGGGCAATTAATCCTTGTTCTGCATATTGGCTTAGTTGGTTTGTTAATACATCCAGCGAGAATTCTGCGGATTGTTTGTTAACACATTCAGATAGCGCGGTAGTGATACTTCCTTGAGCGCAATAATAGGGGCCAGCTGCAATAATGGCGGCACCTTTTACCCAATCAGAATAAGCAATGTGAAACTGATTTGCCATATAACCACCGCTAGATAGCCCTGACACAGTGATCTTGTCAATATCTAAATCCAATTCTACAGTCTCGGCATTAACAACGGCGTTAATGGACAGGCTAGTGGTTAATCCCATACAGATAGCCAAATTACGTAATTTTCTCATATGCTTGTTAACCTAGTTATTTAAAAAAGATTGGATTAGCGCGGCGTGATCAGTAATACCTGTGACACCTTCTAAGTGCCCTAAGGTTCCCGGCAAAATCGATAACTGACTGTCTTTACCATTATCCAATAGCATTTGATGTGTAGCCTGCAAATTATATGGCATCAATAAAAGATCTGTGGCTGCCGGTAAAAATAAGGTTTTTGCCTTAACTTTTGTTAGCGCATTGTTTAAATCACCTTGGTGGCCAGCAATGTACAACTGACAGGCTCGAACTAAATACAATAGGTGGTTTGCATCCATCGCCTCCGCCCGTGCCTCAGCCCTTGCTCGCAACCAATTAACGATGCTTGGTGATTGTCGAATATCTTCAAGTGGCGCTACTTCGGATGGGGAGAAATCAATAGATTGTCCAACTTGATTAAAAAAATCAGGGTAGAGTGCATCTTGGGTTATTAGCATTAAAGAGGCCACTAATCCGTCTGTTGGCGGCAGGCCAGAATAATAATTTCCCTGCTGCCAGTTTTTATCCAATTTGATGGGTGTCGACCAATGTTCGAGTTTAGCCGATGTCCATGCGTCTGCTTCACCTGAACCGATAACCGATATCATTCGTTCTACCCAGTCAGGATAAGCAACTGCCCAATCCAGAGCTTGCATTGAGCCCATAGAGGGACCTACTACGGCATATAATTTTGAAATTCCCAACGACGTTAGCAATTGTTTCTGGACGTTTACAAAATCACGAATGGTTACTACCGGGAAATCAAGACCGTATGGCTGACCTGTTTTTGGATTCATTGAGGCCGGGCCGGTGGTGATCACATTGGGATCATGGGCACCTAAATTGGCTAGGCTATCTACACTTACAACATAAAAACGATTGGTATCAATGGCTTTACCTGGGCCAATGATGGCGTCCCAATATCCCGCTGCGCTATCACTGTGTTGATACTTTCCGGCAGCATGGGAGTTGCCGGTAAAATAGTGAGTTATTAATATTACGTTGTCTTTGTTGGCGTTCAGGCGGCCATAACTTTCCCAACCTACAGTGACCGTTTCAATACTTTTTCCGCCAAATGTCTGGAAGTTTTTAGTCGTAAATGACTTTTTTTGAACCAAAGGTAAAGGTTCAACCTCAGCAGAACTGACCACATTGGCTGCGCTACTTTGGGTATTCGCACAAGCCGATTGCATGCTTAAACATACCAGCAAAAAACAGACTTTTAGCCAGATGGTAGGATGTAATCTCAACTCTATTCTCCTCATATCCACTTACAAATTTAAAAGAAAGTAAACAGTGCGATGGCTAAACTTAATCCAATTAGTGGAATAACCACCGTCAATGCACCTACTGCCCAATAAGCACGTTGATGTGTTTCATGACAAATGCCTCGAATGGTTGTTACAACATAACCGTTATGGGGCAGTGAATCCAACGCCCCAGAAGAGATTGAAACGATTCTATGTAACTGCTCAGGATCGACACCTTGATCCATGTAGTGTGGCCCAACTAAAGGTAACGCTATTGCTTGTCCTCCTGAAGCCGAACCGGTTAAGCCTGCGATAACACTAACCGCAATCGCTGCGCCTATTAATTCGTTTCCTGGAATTTGAGTCATGACTTCCACTGCTGTTTGAAAGGCTTCGGTAGATTTAGCAATAGTGCCGAAACCAACCACTGCTGCGGTGTTACCAATGGCGATAAGCGCACCTGTTGTACCCACACCAACTGCTGCGGTTAGGTTATGGAAGTATTTGAAATTGATTATCATCAAGGTTAATACTCCGCCACCTAACGCAACGATCAGCGCCATTTGTTGTAACGATTCATGGAAGGTATAGGATAAAACCAGTACCACCAACAAGGGGATTAAACCTGTGACCCAATGAGGGTAATCTCGTTCTGAAATTTTAGGGTCGTGATCTTTGCTTTCAAATCGTTCACCGGCGGCTAACGCTTTGTTCATCATTCTTCTGATCCACCAGAATCCCAATGTCGCCATGAAAATTGCCACCACTAAACTGACTTCCCATGCAGCAAAAGGGGATGTACCTAAATATTTTATCGGGATCCAATTTTGTATTTCGGGTGAGCCTGCTGATGTCATAGTGAACGTAACAGAGCCAAAAGCCAGTGCCGCAGGAATGAATCGTCTTGGTAAGTTGGCGTCTTTAAACAGACTCAAAGCCATGGGGTAAACAGAGAATGCCACGACAAAAACGCTCACCCCACCATAGGTTAGGATTGCACAGGCAATGACCACTGCGGCTACCGCATGTTGTTTACCCAAGCGCCCAATAATTGCCTTTGCCACAGCATCAGCTGCGCCAGTATCTTCCATGAATTTACCGAACAGGCTTCCCAATAAGAACATGAAGAACCAGTTTGCTACGAATCCAGAAAAACCCGACATATAGGTTTCTACAAAATTGGTATCGCCGATAAAGACAGGTAAACCACTCGTTAACGCAACAATTAGAGCACATAGAGGGGCTGCAATAAAAAGATTCATGCCTCTGATAGTCAAGACTATGAGCAAAAATAAGCCGCCGATTAAGCCAATTAGACTCAGCATTTTTATTCCCTTTTTTTTAATGATACAAAAATCTGTGACCGCAGAGAGTCATACCATTTTGCTCTTTCGTGTATCTAAATACAGTTTTGAGCGCGGTATATAGTGTTAATCTTTTTTACCTTTTGGGACATAGTACTATGGTACTAAGGTAAAATATTTTGAAGTAGATTAGAGTAATCACACTGTCACTGTGACCGCAGCGAATCGAATAATTGTATAAAAAGAAACTGTGTAAGAAGGACACTCTATGAAACACACACACACACAATCTATCGTTCAAAAGGGAAAGTTTTTAAAACTTTCGACACTCGCATCAGCTGTTGCTTTATCTTGTCTTTCAGGGCAAGTAGCGGCACAAGAAGAATCTAAAGGTGGTTTAGAAAGAATAGAAGTTACTGCGCGTAAAACCGTAGAAAGTCTGCAAGAAGTTCCAGTTTCTGTTACCTCTCTTGGAGCAGTAGAGTTAATGGAAAAAGGGATGTCAGTGATGACTGAGATCCAACAGCAATCACCCAACACAACTTTACAAGTGAGTCGCGGAACGAACTCTACATTAACTGCATTTATTCGTGGTGTGGGGCAGCAAGATCCTGTTTGGGGTTTTGAACCAGGTGTTGGTGTGTACATTGATGATGTCTATATTTCTAGACCTCAAGGCGCAGTTTTAGACCTGTTTGATTTGGAACGAGTGGAAGTTCTTCGTGGACCTCAAGGTACCTTATACGGAAAAAATACAATTGGTGGCGCAATTAAATACGTTACCAAGAAAATGACCGGTGATACTGAACTGTCCGTGAATGCGACAGTGGGAAGTTACTCACAAAAAGACTTAAAAGTAATGGGCCAAATCCCTATCACTGACAACTTATTCTTTGGTTTTGCGGTTGCAACGTTAAATCGTGATGGTTTTGGTGAATTTCTTGTTGCGCCAGAAGGTCAAGATACTGAAAACTATAATAAAGATGTTCAGGCTGCACGTTTTACCTTGGAGTACCAAGCAAACGAGGACGTATTTGTTCGCTTTAACTATGACAAAACCAAAGACGAGTCAAATGCCAAAGGTGGTTACAGATTGTCAGATAGTATCCTAACGGATGCTCCGCAACCTGATAGTGTTTACGACTCTTATTCAAGCTTACCTACCTGGAACAAAGTTGAAACCGAAGGCATGAGCTTAACAGTTGAGTGGGACATCAACGATAGTTGGGCATTTAAATCGGTTACTGCTAGTCGTGAAGGTGACTCGCCAACCAATATTGATTTTGACAGCACGCCGCTAGGTATTTTTGATACGCCAGCAACTTATACCGATGAACAGATCTCCCAAGAATTCCAACTTAACTATGTTGGCGATGACATTACCTTTGTATCTGGCGCGTATTATTATGATGCAGAAGCTTGTGGTATCTACGACGCTTACTTGATGGCATTTGGAATTTCAATCGAGCAAAGCGGTTGTACAGATACAAAAAGTCTAGCCCTATATGGTCAAGTGTCTTATGACATTACAGATAAGCTTTCGACCACAGTAGGACTTCGTTACACCAAAGACGAAAAACACGGCGTAGTGGAAGCGGGCACAAGACTGGGTCAAGCTTATCCAAACTCTGGTTGGGTTGATGGTTATGTCAGACCTGATTATGCGCCAAATGTGGTGATTGATGATACTGAAACTTGGTCTCGTTTAACCCCCAGACTTGGTTTGGAATATGCCTTGACTGACTCAACCATGTTCTTTGGAAGTTACTCACAAGGTTTCAAATCTGGAATGTACAACCCTCGCGCGACTTTCTTCCAACCAGCAGCTGCGCCTGAGATTGTCGATTCTTATGAAATCGGTATGAAAAGTGATGTGACCGATTCATTTAGACTTAACGCTACTTTATTTAGATTGGATTACACCGACAGACAGTATGTTGTAAATGTACCTTCGGACGATTTAGCGGAGCCTACACAACGAATCGCTAACGTAGGGGAGTCTGATGCGAATGGTCTTGAAATTGAACTGACTTATATTGTCACCGAAGGGCTAACCTTCACCAGTGCATTAGGTACAATTGATGCAGAATTCACCGAAGTATTCTCGGTAGATGCAGCGGGTAACCCCATTGATTTATCTGATAATTTTGTGATTTCAAATACTCCTGACTTTACCTTTAATGCGGGTGTGAAATACGAGTTTACCACTGATATGGGCGACTTCGTTTTCAATGGTAACTATTACTATCGCGATGATTACGAACTATTCGAATCACCTGATGAATTGTTACGTCAAGAAGGCTATGGATTAGTGAACTTAAGCTTAAATTGGTATAGCGATGATGGTCAGTGGACTGCTGGATTGCATGCCAAGAACCTGACTGACGAAGAATATCGAGTGGGTGGTTACAACTTTACCGGTGGCCGAACTGCCGATGGTGAATTATTACCTGGCTTAGGTGGTGATACAACGTTGATCGGGTATTACGGCGATCCCCGTACTGTTCACCTAACCGTAGGTTACACTTTCTAACGGCACTTTGTGTTGTTCCCAAGGGGCGACTTGGTCGCCCTTTTTTTGTTTTTATTATTAATATAACTTGAGCTTGGCAGTAACCTTTCATATGCTGCCAGTCATAGTAGTCTTGTAAAATCATTCATTATGTCAGTTAAAGCGCTTATCGCCGATGATCATCCATTATTTCGCATTGCCCTTAAGCAGGCCGTGAGTGCGTTATTGGATGACGACATCACTGAAACCTCAACCTTGCAAGAAACCTTGTCGGCATTAAATCATGATCCCCAAATTGAATTGGTATTTTTGGATTTGAATATGCCTGGCAATGACGGTTTATTTGGATTGAGCCAAATCCGCTTGTTGCATCCTGATGTGTTAGTGGTGATTGTTTCAGGTGAGGAAAAACCACTTATTATCCAAAAAGCGATTAACTTGGGAGCCAGTGGGTTTATTCCCAAATCCAGTTCATTGTCTGAAATTGCAAATGCCATCGAACAAGTATTGGATGGCCTGCAATGGTTGCCAGAACATCTGATTGCTCAGGTTGAAGCAAAGTTACCCGCAGAAGAGTCTGAATTTGCGAAAAATTTAGAACAATTAACTCCACAACAATTTGTGGTACTTAAAATGATGGCTGATGGCCTGTTAAATAAACAGATAGCTTATGAACTAGGCATTAAAGAAACCACCATAAAACAGCATGGTTCAGCCATTCTTAAAAAGCTAAAGCTAAATAATCGAACTCAAGCAGGGGTGTTATTTAAACAGCTTATGAATCAAGTGTGATCTTCTCTTTGATTGCCGAAGATTAACAGGCTGTTGAGCATTATTTTAAACGGTGAACCTAAACAATCAATATGAATTACGACGAGTTTAATCATTTTTGTGGCGCACTCAAAGCAACGACCTATGTTATGCAATGGGGCAATTCACATGTGTGGAAAGTTGGCGGAAAAGTATTTGCGATTGGAGGCTGGAGTAAAGATAAAAAACCCGCGTTTACCTTCAAAACTTCTGAACAAAACTATTATTTTTTGTGCGAACGGCAAGGATACATTCCAGCCCCTTATTTCGCCAATCGAGGTATGAAGTGGATTCAACAAATTGAATCCGACTCACACAGTAACGAAGAGTTAGAGTATTACCTAATTGAATCTTATCGCTTAGTCTCGCAAGGGTTAAGTAAAGCAAAACAACAAGAGCTTGGTTTACATTAGCAGATAATCAACTGCTCCATTTGCTAATACGCACTAGCCGCGGTCAACCAAATGGGTGTGTGATCGGGGCAGAATATCTTCTTGAAATAAGTTATTTGTAGTTGCTAAGACTCGATCTGGTGTTTATGGTCAAATGCTTTAGACTTAATCTAACTGTCAGGAATGTGCCAAAGGCTGCAGTTCGGGGTCTGGCACTTAACAGCAGGAATGTACGTATTCCGGACCATCAGACATTCAATATGATAGGTAGCAAATCGTGCGAACAATGTTGGTACTTAAATGCGTCAAATTGGTCAATAACGCTAATATCTGAGTAAACGTACAGCGCTGGAAACATACCTTTGTTGTAATTAATTGATTTTATTTGTTTTTATTTATGGTGCGGCGATTGCAGCCTCTATCACATTCTGTGACCGATTGAGAGAAAAAATGAAATGGAAGAGAAGCAATTTAATAAAATAAGAAATGGCATGTTACTGGCAGTAGTACTTTTCGCAGTGTGTCATTTAACATGGGAATACTTTAATGGCGGCGTAGTTACTCATTATCTTTTCATGCGGGCTGATCTCCCTGGATTGTCGAATTGGTGGGGACTTTTGATTTTGCCTCTTCTTGTGTTGCTATCCTCTACAGCAATCAAAAAAAGAATATCTACTAAGCCGGACGCAAAAACACTTCCCTGGTCTGTATTACTAGGATTCTTTGGCATGCTGCTGGTAAGCACAGTTCAATCAATCGTCTTTGTTATTGGCCTTCCGAACGTAACAATGTACCTGGCTCTAGGTGTTATAATTTCAGCTTTATTTTTACCGCTTTACAGAATGGAATGTATTCTTGGGCATGTTATTGGCTCAACATTTGTGTTTGGTCCTGCTATCCCATTTGTCGGTGTATTGATGTTTGCCCCTCTTTCGTTGTTGTCTCACAAGTGCATTAAACCTCTGTTGCTGCGCTTCAAAAAGGGCGAAACGGCTGTGACTTAAGGTGATCTGATCGTGGATGACAATATGATCTGGAGAGAAACTCTCTCGTTCAGAAAGTAATAAAACTTACGTCAAATTAGGTTTCTATGAACGGCCGCTTCTTGTCTTTAGCAGATCACCACAACTGATCAGCCCTGTGCCTACTATT
>NZ_BAABWR010000014.1:0-153207 GCF_040370605.1 Aliiglaciecola sp. NS0011-25 | reverse complement strand
GGTCTTTAGGCCGTGGCCTTAAACGAGGCCACAAAAACCACGGGGCTAATACACCCGCCTACACAACCTTGTAGCACGGTCTTTAGGCCGTGGCCTTGAACGAGGCCACAAAAACCACGGGGCTAAAGCACCCGCCTACAGAATTGTTCCCGACAATTTGTCGAACGGGCTGGTTCTCACCCTGCACGAATTGCATGATATTTTGTGGATTGATTGTTTAATTTTTATATTGAGAAATTTTCTAAGATGGTGGGTCGTGCTGGATTCGAACCAGCGACCAATTGATTAAAAGTCAACTGCTCTACCAACTGAGCTAACGACCCATCTATTGAAGCTTCTTGCTAATTCAGTAAATGTTGTACTGAATTATTTTGGACATCCTGTCCTCCCCGAAGGGATGTTACTCTAAACTGAAAGTGGTGGGTCGTGCTGGATTCGAACCAGCGACCAATTGATTAAAAGTCAACTGCTCTACCAACTGAGCTAACGACCCTTTTTCAGTTTTGTTACAGACCTCCTGCAACGGCGGCATATAATACTCAAATATCTTCGTGGTGCAACCTAAAACTGAGGTTATTTTAAATTATTTGTCTTTTCGTTGAAAAACTAAGCAAGTAAGGCGAAAACGGTATAAATTATGTGCACTAAAATATGATTTATACCGTTTTTAATCCTAAAATTAATTCAAACTAATTTAAAAAATTATTAATTTTTGAATTAATTCATCGCACTTAAACGTGAATTTGCGAGACGACTTGATGCAGAGTCTGGATATTCAGATAAAACCTGTTCGAACAGTTGTTTTGCTCTGGCTAAATTATCTCTGCGCTGTTCAACCACACCTAATTTAAATAATGCATCAGCACGTTTTGATGAATCAGGGTAACCACTCACCAATATTTGAAATTGTTCTGCTGCACTTTCCCACTGTTGCTTATTAAACAACAGTTGCCCCAACCAATAATGTGCATTAGCCGCATAACTGGAATTTGGGTAGGTTTTTATAAACGATTGAAATTCTGGAATCGCTAAATCGTATTGTTTATCCCGCAATATTAAATTAACAGCGCGGTCATACGCATCGCTTTCACTTACATTAGTAGAAACTGGCACTTCTACTTGCGAAATCTGTGCAGAATTATTGGAGCTTGAAATTGCGCTCGACTGTTGTTGATTACTTTGAGTATTAACAGCAGCAATACGTTTATCAATTTCCAAGTACAACTCTCGTTGTCTTTCTAAAATCTTTTCAAGTTGATGATTATGCAATTCTAACGTTCCGCGCATTTCGCTTACTTCGTTTTGCATTTCATCTAACTGTTGTTGTATTCGATGCTGCATCTCTGTGCGCGAATCTAAGATACGCTCTAACACTTCGACACGTTTAGTCAGGGATCCATCGTTTAAGTCTGTTACAGGCGCAGGAGCCGCATTTACTGCGGCTCCGTATACAAGTAAAAGACTAATCGCTTTTATGCGTTTAATCATAATGACTCAATCTTATTGATATACCAAAACACCACGGCGATTTTGCGCAAATGCAGATTCAGACGTGCCATTTGCTGCAGGTTTTTCTTCGCCATAAGAAACCACAGAAATCTGTGATGCGCTAACGTTAGCATTTAACAGGTATGTTTGTACTGATTTAGCACGTCTTTCACCCAATGCAATATTGTACTCAGGAGTGCCACGACGGTCACAGTGACCTTCAATCACCACAGACTGATTTGGGTTTGCCGCCAAAAACGCCGCATGCTTAGATAAAATAGCTCTTGCAGATGAAGTTAGATTCGACGTGTCAAAGTCGAAGTAAACGACTTGATCTTGCTCTAAACTTGCCAAATCTCTTGCCCGTTGTTCAGCTTCCATTTTTTCACGTTGCTGCATCGCCATAACTTCTGCTTGTTCAGCTTCTGCTTCTCTTGCTGCTTGATCAGCCGCTGCTTGTGCCGCTGCTGCTTCTTTAGCCGCTGCTTCGTCTACACCATTGTCTGTTGTAGTACATGCCATCACGGTCACCAATGGCAGTGCAATCACCAAACCTTTAAATACTTTTTTAAGTTGCATTTCGTTATTCCTTCTCGTTTTCGAAATTTCTAACAGTTTTGAATTTATATTACAAAAATGGTGACCAGCTAGGTGACTTAACCTGCCCTTCTGACACCGGCAACCTTGCCTTAAATCGTCCATCAAGTGACACCAATGATAATACCTGTCTTCCTTCGTGCAAAGTACTGTAGATTATCATACTGCCATTCGGTGCAAGACTTGGTGATTCATCTAAAAAAGTTTTAGTTAATACCAACATATCGCCTGAGTCCACGCCTTGCTTAGCAATATGGTAGTTCCCACGGGTACGATTAACCATGACCATTTGAGTGCCATCTGGTGTAAACGTTCCGCCTAGGTTCATATCACCCTCGAAAGTGACCCGCCGAGTCTTACCTGTAGCTAAATTTACTCGATAAATCTGAGGTTTACCACCCCGTTCTGAACTAAAAATCAAATGTTTACCATCTGGTGACCAACTTGGTTCTGTATCAATTGCCCGATTACGAGTTATTTGACGCAAACGCTTCGACGCGATATCCATCACATAAATTTCTGGATTTCCGTCTTTAGACAATACCATGGCTAACTCATTTCCATCTGGTGAAAAAGTGGGTGCACCATTTATGCCAGGAAAGTCGGTTAGCATGGTTCGGCTACCTGTATAGATATCCTGCATAAAAATTTGCGACTTTTTATTCTCAAACGACACATAGACTAGCTTTCTGCCATCTGGCGACCATGATGGTGACATTAGCGGTTCATTTGAACGCAATAATATATTTTCATTTTGACCGTCATAATCAGCCACGATTAATTGAAAGGGTTTGGCTTCCGTTGCAGAATCTCGAACAATTACGTATGCAATTTGCGTCAGAAATGCGCCTTTTTCACCGGTTAGTTTTTCGTAAACTATGTCGCTAATACGGTGAGCATACTGACGAAACTCATCACCGCCGATAACCCAGCTCCACTCGTCAAGGATATGGTCACGGTTAGTTACCAGCTGGCCATTGCTCATCATTTGTGTTTGACCACCGGTAATTTGGCCACGTATAACGTCTAGAAGTTGCAACGTAATTTTAAATTCATCCGCTGCTTGTTGTTGAATATGACCAATAAGCACAGCTTCTGCACCGGCTGCAGCCCATTCACTGTAGTCCACCTCGCTGTCTGATTTTGGTAACTGTGGCATTTTGTCGCGACTTAACGCGAAAAATTTGCCACTGCGAGTTAAATCAGCAGCAACCACTTCGTCAATGCTGCTTGGCGGCTGACTCCCTGCAGAGACGTGGAAAGGAACGATACCAATTGGACGGGCATTATTGACCCCTTCCGTAATATAGATTTCTAAAGTAGCACGTGACTCCAATGAGAAGCAAAGAAGTAAAAGGGTTAGCAAAATAGTGTTTATTTTATTCATTCATTAAAAACCAAAGTTAATAGTTATATCTTTTAGATTGTTGTACACCTGAGGGTCTGAGGACATCGGCAGCTCACCTGCTCTGCGAATTGCCTGTTCACCCGCCACACATACAACTTTATCTCCGCCAAGGGTACGAATCTGAATAACAAATCCAGATGATGATAAACGAATATTAATTCTGCATGATTTTCCTTTCATCGAATCATCTTTATAGGTATTTTGATCAATCTTTGCGTTAATCAACGCAGTATACTTTTCAGTCTCGGAGAGAACTTGACGCTGTCTTTGCTGATTACGTGAAGATTGTTCCATTTCCAACTGTTCTTGCATTAACCGTTCCTGTTCTCGCAATTCAGCTTCTTCTCGTTTTTTACGCTCGGCTTCTTTTTTCGCCCGTTCTTCATTTTCGCGCTTTTCTCTAGCCTTGCGCTCTCTTTCTTCTGCAGCTCTGCGCTCTAATTCACGTTGCTTTTTTTGCTGCTCTTCTACACGAGCTTTTTCTTCAGCTAAACGTTTTTTTTCTTTAGCTTCCGCCGCAGCTTGTTTTTGACGCTTTGCGTCTTCTATACGCTTTTTTTCTTTCGCTGCAATATCTCGTTTACGCTGTTCAGCTTCCGCCTTACGCCTTTGCTCATCTCGTATTTTTTGCAGCTCTTTTTGCTTTTCGGCTTGTTTTTTCTGCTCAATACGTTTTAGCTGGTCATTCACCGCCTTTTGATCAACTACAGTCGCTTCGATTGGCGTGAAATTGGCGGTATTTAATTCAATCTGCTTGGGGGGCGAATGAAAGTCGACACTTAGCGCCAGCAATCCGCCTAAGATAATGTGTAAAGCAATTGAAATGAAAATAGGGCTAAACTTAAACATGCAAAGCCTATTGTTCAGGAGACTCGGTCATTAAACCAACAGATGGTACCCCAGCGCGCTGCAATAAGACCATTAACTGAACTACGTTAGCATAAGGAACAGCACCATCTCCTTTTACAACAACAGGAGTATTCGGTTCTTTCTTAATTTGCTGTGCGACTATGACGGCCAAATCTGTGGCTGACATAGGATCCTCTTGCTTATCACCAACGTTAATAAAGTATTCACCTGCGGCATTAACCGAAGCAATAATAGGTGGTTTAGAATCATCTTGAAGCGCTTCAGCTTCCGCTTTTGGTAGATCAACTTTTACCCCTTGGGTTACCAAAGGTGCGGTCACCATAAATATGATCAATAGTACCAGCATGACATCGATGTAAGGAACAACGTTAATTTCCGATACTGGACGTCGCCGTTTACGCTCATACACAACCATGGTTAAACGCTCTCAACTCGTTGAGACAAAATCTGACGATGCAGAATACTGGAAAACTCTTCCATGAAATTACCGTAACTATTTTCTAGCTTTTCAACTTGATTACTAAAACGGTTGTAAGCAATAACCGATGGAATCGCTGCAAATAAGCCCATAGCGGTTGCAATAAGCGCTTCAGCAATACCTGGAGCCACCATAGCTAAGGTGGCTTGTTGAACTTCACCTAACGCAATAAACGAATTCATGATCCCCCAAACGGTACCAAATAAACCAATATAAGGACTAATAGAACCAGCAGTAGCAAGAAAGGATAAGTTAGCTTCGAGGTGATCGACTTCTCGTGATAGCGAGACGCGCATTGCTCTGTAGGTCCCTTCCATAGTGGCTTCGGTTGAACTGCCTGTGGCTTTACGCAATCGCACAAATTCTTTGAACCCAGCACAAAACAAACTGCCCATGCCCTGCACAGATTGACGGGCAGAAAGTTCTTGATACAGTTTATTCAGGTCAACCCCAGACCAAAATTTATCTTCGAATTTTTTGGTTTCAGTTTTTGCCAGTTTTAACACTTTGACACGTTGAAAAATGAATGCCCAAGAAACAACTGACGTTGCTAGTAGTAACAACATGACCAATTGAACCAAAAGACTTGCCTGCAAAAACAGGTCAAAGAATGACAAATTAGATGACACTTGAAATTTCCCCTAAAATGAATGCTGGTATTGCAATAGGTTTCATCTTTTTCAGATCAACACATGCAACCCTAATTTTCGCATTTACCAAACTTAAATTGTTTGAATTTGTTATTTGTTGTTGGAACAACATGCTAGCACGTTTTAATTCAATTATTTGTGTATTGACTTGCAATAAATCGTCGAATCTTGCTGCTGCAATATTGTCCATTTCCACCCGTTTGACGACAAAACCGATGAATTGTTCCAAAAGACTATGTTGTTCTATGCCAAAACTTCTTAACCACTCCGTTCTAGCACGCTCTAAAAATTTTAAATAATTAGCATAATATACAATACCACCTGCGTCTGTATCTTCGTAATAGACTCGCAATTTAAATTCATGAACAGGAAATTGCATCGAATTTTCTACCTCTTTAAATAACGCTTATGGTTAGTCCAGCGGACTTTAAAATAATTCAATTTTAATACGACAAATCGCATAATTATGTATGAGTTAAAATCATAATTTTAATGATAACCAGTAAATTTAAGCCTGTAACTAGATAATAGTGTGTTTTGCTTTTTAATAAGCATGCATAAGTTCAGCATAAAATTCAACTTTTACACTAGTTTTGTTAATCCAATTTTACTTCAATTGAGTTATCAAACAATAGCGAGAATCAGCTTAGAACAGCTAAAGCGTGAGATACAAAGAATTTAATCAAACAATTAAAAATATTAAGCATTATTTTTTCTAATCCGAAAATACAATTTTTTTCAATTGTGGATTTTTTCCTAACGTATAGAATGCGCGTCGTTCTCTTGACTAACGCAACGAATTTTCGAAGCGGTAGTCAGAAAATGTGTCAATTTTTGTTGATAGATGTGTTCCCTGGAATTTTCCTTTCCAAATACTTGTTGCTTTGCCCGCGATCTTCGCGGGCTTTTTTTTGCCTGTAGATTAATTTTGTGGTTTGTAGTCTTTACCAAAATGCAAGAAAGCGCGCTGTGACACTATTCGTCCTCGAGGGGTTCTTTGTAAAAATCCCTGTTGAATAAGAAAAGGCTCTATTACATCTTCGATGGTTTCTTTTTCTTCACCAATAGCAGCTGCCAAGTTATCCAATCCCACTGGCCCGCCCATAAATTTGTCGATAATGGTAAGTAACAGCTTGCGGTCCATGTAATCAAAACCTTCTTTATCAACGTCAAGCATATCCAGTGCTTGGGCGGCGATATTTTCAGATATATCACCGTCAGCTTTGACTTCTGCAAAATCTCGCACCCTGCGCAGTAAACGATTAGAAATCCGAGGAGTACCTCTAGAACGCCTTGCTATTTCTAAAGCCCCCTGTTCGTTGATGCTAAGGTTTAAGTATTTTGCTGAGCGTTTAACTATTTGCGTGAGATCTTTGAGATTATAAAACTCCAAACGCTGAACAATACCAAATCGATCACGTAAGGGAGAAGTAAGAGAGCCTGCACGGGTAGTAGCACCAATTAATGTAAAAGGGGGAAGCTCTAACTTAATTGAGCGAGCGGCTGGTCCCTCACCTATCATTATGTCTAACTGATAATCTTCCATTGCTGGGTACAGGACTTCTTCAACAACCGGGCTCAAACGATGTATTTCATCAATGAATAACACGTCATGTTCTTCTAGATTAGTTAATAAAGCGGCTAAATCTCCTGCCTTTTCTAAAACGGGTCCAGAGGTGGTTTTAATATTAACCCCCATTTCGTTAGCAACAATATTCGCAAGTGTGGTTTTACCTAACCCTGGAGGACCAAAGATAAGTAAGTGATCTAGTGCGTCACTGCGATTTCTGGCGGCTTGAATAAAAATATCCATTTGTTTACAGACATGATCTTGCCCAGTGTAGTCGGCCAGTAATTTAGGTCGGATTGCACGGTCCACCGCTTCGTCTTCGGTGTCTGCCGTGGGGTGGATTAATCGATCAGCTTCAATCATGAATGTATCTTCTGGTTAATATTTCGCATAGGGTAAAAGCAATTTTTGACGCGCTTTAGTTCATTTATTGCAAGTTCACAAACGACACTAAACAATAGTGTTTTTTTATACAGTAAATTGTAATATCTGTACAGTCTAGATTATGTTGCGAAGGTTACACCATCGAACGCAATGCTTCACGGATCAATTCTTCGCTACTAATGCCTTCTCGATACACTGAGTTAATCGTTTTCGCCGCTTGCGCAGGTTTATAACCCAATGCAACCATCGCACTTAGCGCATCCTCTTTTACGTCGGTTGGCTTGATTAGGCTATCTTGAGGCGCTTCTAATTGCATCGGTGGTAGATGGTGTTTTCCGTCGCCTTGCTCTTCTAGCTTTTTAAGGCGATCGCGCATTTCAACCACAAGTCTCTCGGCAGTCTTTTTACCGACGCCCGGTAATTTCACTAATCCAGAATAATCATCATGACTAACACACTGAATAAACTGCGATGCCGACATACCTGACAAAATTGTTAAGGCTAATTTGGGACCTACACCATTTACTTTGATCAACTCTCGGAACAAGGCTCGTTCAGATTTATCTGCAAACCCAAACAATAATTGTGCATCTTCGCGGACCACAAAATGAATATAAACTGTGGCTTCATGGCCAATTTCTGGCAACTGATAAAAGCTGGTCATGGGGAGTTGCACTTCATAACCTATGCCACCCGCTTCAATCAGAATTTCAGGGGGTTGCTTTTCTAATAGTTGGCCTCGAATTAAGCCGATCATAAACACGTCCTATTATGCTGGGTAATGTAATTGGGTATTTAGGAATGGTTATTTCCTCAATCTACCACGCACGGTCTTGCTAGCTTGACCAGCAAGCTTAATTAAAGTTTGGTAACTATGTCCATGGCACAATGCCACAGCAAGTGCATCCGCCGCATCTGCTTGTGGTTTTTTGGTTAACTTGAGTAAGTAGGTGACCATGTGCTGAACTTGGTTTTTTTCAGCGCTACCCTTGCCGACGACACTTTGTTTAATTTGGCGTGCCGAATATTCAGCTACCGGTAAATCAGCGTTAGTCGCTGCCACAATAGCAGCGCCCCGCGCCTGACCGAGTTTTAATGCAGAATCGGGGTTTTTCGCCATGAAAACCTGTTCTATAGCAAAGAACTGCGGTTGAAACTGGCAAATTATTTCAGTCACACCTTTGTAAATTTGATTCAATCTTGGGGCCAACTCATCACCTTGAACACGGATACATCCGCTGCCAAGATAACTAAAGGTATTGCCTGTTTGTTTAATAACACCGTAGCCTGTTATCCGTGAACCGGGATCGATACCGAGGATTATCGACATGCTTTTTCCACAGCAACTGTTAGCGCAGAATTGGGTACGAATTTTTCAATTGCCACCTTGTTGGTTGGTGACCAGACTTTTTCGATTGCCAATTCTTTAGACAACCATTGATAGGATAAATGTTCGGTTAACTTAATGTTTTCATCCCCACGCACTTGCAAAGCAAACACATGTTCAGTGTTGAATCGGCAGTCGGGAGGATATCGATGTTGCCATATATCGCGAATGGGATACTGATTGACACTTCGACAGTCCACAAGCTGAAGCTTATTTAGCGCTACATTTATACCTGTTTCTTCTTCCACTTCACGAATTGCAGTTTGTAACGGCAACTCCCCCGGTTCGAGTGTACCTGTCACGCTTTGCCAAAAATTAGGATCATCTTGACGCTGCATGACGAGTACATTTGCTGCCCCGTCAAAAATGACAACTAAAGCAGATTCCGGACGCTTAAACGCCATACTATTCGGCTTTTTTCTCTATGACTGTTGCAATGGATAGTTCTTTCAACTGCAAAGGGTTAGCTTCAGATGGTGCATCAGTTAAAGGACATGCAGCAGTGGTTGTTTTCGGGAATGCCATCACGTCTCTAATTGAAGTTGCACCAGTCATTAACATCACTAAGCGGTCTAAACCAAACGCAAGACCAGCGTGAGGAGGCGCGCCAAATTTAAGGGCTTCTAATAAGAAACCAAATTTCAATTCAGCTTCTTCTTCACTAATTCCCAACAAACGGAATACTTCAGATTGCATAGCTTGGTCGTGGATACGAACTGAACCACCGCCTAGTTCGACACCATTAAGTACCATATCGTAAGCATTAGAAATGGCGGTAGCAGGGTTCTGTGCTAGCTGAGAAGGTGTCATATCACGGGGGGCTGTGAATGGGTGATGTAGCGCATGGAAGTCTCCATCTACCTCTTCAAACATTGGGAAGTCAACAACCCAAAGAGGCTTCCACTCACCTTCAAGTAGGTCAAGATCTTCACCCAACTTCAAACGCAGAGCGCCCAAAGCTTCAGTAACCACATTGGCACTATCTGCACCAAACAAAATAATATCGCCATCAACAGCGCCACAACGCTTAACAATCCCCATGGCAACATCTTCGCTCAAGAACTTCAATATTGGTGACTGCAAACCATCCATGCCTGCGGAAAGATCATTGACCTTCATCCACGCTAAGCCTTTAGCACCGTAGATGCCGACAAAACTGCCGTAATTATCGATGTTTTTACGAGATAAAGCTGCGCCGCCAGGAACACGGAGCACGGCAACTCTGCCTTTAGGATCGTTGGCTGGTCCAGCAAACACTTTAAATTCAACATCTTTAAGTAAGTCAGCTACGTCAACTAACTCAAGAGGGTTACGTAAATCAGGTTTATCACTACCAAAACGACGCATTGCATCGGCAAAGGTCATGTGAGGAAATTCACCAAGATCGACATTTAACATTTTTTGGAATAGCTGTTTAATTAAACCTTCGGTTATAGACATCACACCTGCGGCATCTAGGAAGGTTGTTTCAATATCAATTTGGGTAAATTCAGGCTGGCGATCAGCACGCAAATCTTCATCGCGGAAACACTTAACAATTTGATAATAACGATCCATTCCTGACATCATCAACAACTGTTTGAACAGCTGAGGAGATTGCGGTAGTGCGAAAAACTCACCTTTGTGAGTGCGACTTGGCACTAGATAGTCTCGGGCACCTTCAGGTGTCGCTTTGGTTAGAATTGGCGTTTCAATGTCTAGGAAACCTTCACCTTCGAGGTAACTTCTTACCGCACTGGTTACTTTAGCGCGAAATTTTAAACGATCGCTCATAATTGGGCGACGTAAGTCTAAATAACGGTACTTTAGACGCTGTTCCTCTGAGTTTTCTTGGTTCCAATCTAATGGCAAAGCGGCAGATTTATTAAGTATAGTCAGTGCCTTACCTAATATTTCAATCTCGCCAGTGGACATATCTTTATTAATCTGGCCTTCAGGACGACTACGAACCAAACCACTGATTTGCACACAAAATTCATTACGCAGACTATTCGCAGTGGCAAATACATCTTCCAAATCAGGATCATAAACTACTTGTACGATACCTTCGCGATCACGTAAATCGAGAAAGATAACACCGCCCAAATCACGACGTTTATTTACCCAGCCACATAATGTGACTTCTTGACCTATATAACTTGCGTTTATGTTTCCGCAATAATCTGTGCGCATGAAAAGCCTCTGTTGCCAGTACATAACCAATAATTTTATAAATTATGTCATGTAACTAAAAAATTATGGATAAAATCCGAAAGGATTGAAAAGCCGCATAGTATAAACAAATCCGCGCCAAAGCACAGTCTTGAGAGTAACATTTATGGGGGATTTTACTTCAACCGATGAAAAATCCTCAGTAGTGGCAGAAAATTTAACTAAATTAATCTTGTGTGCTGTAAACCAAACACCTTGAAGGCTAGATTCGCTCCCTCAAATTATTATTTGAAAGAGCGAATATAGTGCTTATTGCGGATTAGGCGACTTCAGGTTTAAAGTCACTTGAATGTAAATCGTGTTTTTTCATTAATTTGTGCATATCGGTTCGATTTCGCCCAGCTAATTCCGCCGCACGAGTCACATTACCATCCGTCATTTTCAGCAATTTTAACAAATAGTTTTGTTCAAACGCGTCTCTGGCTTCAGTTAATGTTGGCCATTTTTGCTCAGAAGCCGACAGTGCTTGCTCGACTAAATGCGAGGCAATAACCGATGTTTGTGTTAACGCTACACATTGTTCTACCACGTTAACCAATTGTCTGACGTTACCAGGCCAAGGTGCAGTAGCTAAAAGCTGCATTGCATCATCAGAAAAACGGCTGACATTAACGCCATGGCGTTCTGCACTTTTGGCTAACAGATAGCGCGTTAATAATGGAATATCTTCTGAACGTTCCCGTAAAGATGGCAAGGTTAAATTCACCACGTTTAAGCGGTAGTACAAATCTTCACGGAAGTTTTGCTCTTGCATTTCTTTGGTAAGATCTTTATGAGTAGCAGATATCACTCTTACGTTAATTGGGATCTGTTTACTGCTGCCCACAGGACGAATTTGCTGTTCTTGCAAAGCCCTTAGTAACTTAACCTGCAAAGGTACCGGCATATCACCGATCTCATCCAAGAAAAGCGTTCCGCCGTCAGCTTCACGAAAAAGACCTTGATGCTCGTTGACCGCTCCAGTGAAAGCCCCTTTTGCATGACCAAATAATTCAGACTCCAACAAATTTTCTGGCAATGCACCACAGTTAATGGCTACGAATGGTTTGTTCCCCCGAGTACTGGCTTTGTGTAATGCTTTGGCAAGCAACTCTTTACCGGTTCCACTTGCGCCACTTATCAATACACTGACGTCGCGCTTGGCAACTCTGAATGCTTGGTCAAGCAGTTGCTCCATCTGCATCGAGCGGGTGATGATTTCTTCACTCCAAGTTCCATTTTGAGCACTTTGACTTTGACTCACTGCTTTGACTAATAACTCTCGCAACGCTTCATGATCAATCGGCTTGGTGAGAAAACCAAAAACCCCTCTTTGCGTTGCTTCAACGGCATCTTGAATAGTGCCATGGGCAGTCATTAAAATGACTGGAATATCGCGGCGAAGGGATACAATTTCTTCAAATAAGCTAAGACCGTCTAAGCCGGGCATACGTAAATCACTAAGAACAACATCAAAACTCTGGGTATTGAGCAATCTTAGTGCCTCTTTACCACCTTCAGCTGTAGCAACTTGATAACCCTCTCCTTGCAATCTGATAGTCATCAAACGCAACAAATTTTCATCGTCATCCACTAACAATATACGTGGTAATGCGTTTGTTTCAGATTTGCTCATTGGCTTATCCCCTCTTTTTTCTCCATCATAGATGCCTCAATTTTTAATAATTGGTCGATTTGCTGTTGCTGTTCAAACAATCTTTGTTGTTGAACATCTAGTTCTTTCGATTGATTGGTATTCATCCGAGTGAGAATCGTCAAAGCAGATTCAAACTCTAATAATTCCTGACTTGGCCGATAAACCAACACAAATAACAGCTGTTTCATTTGTTCGGTAAGCGAAGGAATCAAGTCATCAGCCCAACCTTGCGCTCTTAATCTATTTTGATACGGCGTACCTTTGCCTTGGCTTAACAGGACTTTTTTCATTAACTCGCCCGTTGAATCTCCTAGCTGATTTATTAACTCTTTTCGTTGTGTCCAAGAAAGAGTGTCGTGTTCAACCCAGAAATCTAGCCAATATGTCAGTTCACAATTATGTTCAACCGCTGAATCAGCCACAAACAAACAAAATTTATTCTGCTCTGGTAAAATGACCTGTGTTACCGGTACGGCTTCTTTAGGTGTGATTTCACATCCAGCCAACCCAATAAAACAGCCTAAAAGCAATAATGTTAACTTTTTCATGCCGCCACCTCGTCTTGTGGCAAACTTACTCGCATGCATACGTCTGCGTAGTCAACATCAACAATTTCAACAGTGCCATGCATCATTCGTGCACAATCTGCAACTATAGATAAACCTAGCCCCGATCCTATCACTCTATCGTTACGTCTATGTTCACCACGTTTGAAAGGTTCAAATAGTGATTTACGCTGTTCCATTGGAATTTTCCGCCCACGGTTAGCCACATCCAAAATTAAGGTATCCTTTTGTTTATAAAGCTTAATATCTATAGGACGACCTGCCGTGCCATGGGCTAAAGCATTCGACAAAAGGTTATCAATTATTCGTCTATATAAATTGGGATCTACAGTCATATCTATCACTTTGTTATCAACATTCACTTCATTTTTATGCTGTTGTATTGCTAAAGCGTTATCGATTAATGCTGCTTCTAGCAAACTTTTAGTGTCTGTTTTTTCATACACAGGCTTAGCCTGTTGCAATAGTAAGTTGTAGTCAAGTAATTGTTCAATGAGTAAATTCAATCGCTCTGTACTACTGGTTAATAAACTAACCACTTCTTTTTGTTGATCATTTAGCGGACCAACAACACTTTCAGAGAGTAATGAACAACCTTCTTTGATACTTGCTAAGGGAGTTTTAAGCTCGTGGGAGGCATGCCGTAGAAGCGCATGACGCAAATGTTCAAGTTGATTTAAGCGATCGGCTAACCAGTGTAATTTGTGCTCCACTTCGATCAATTCTTTAGGACCGGAGGTAGAGACTTTAGGCAAGGTTTCTGATTGTTTGGCAATTTCACTGATAATGCGTTCAATTTTTGTCACCGGCGAAAGAATCAATTGGCTGGCAAAAATGATTAACAACAATGAAAACGTGACCAGTAGAGCCGTAGACCAGGCTTGAGTTTGTTGCACCGAATTTACGTAGTCTTGTTGTTGTTTAATGCGTTCATCGAGTAACGAATCAACTTGTTGCTGTAACTCTTCAATAGAGCGACGAAATTCCGCTAATTGCGCATCGAGTAAGAGTTTATCTTCGATTTGGCCGTTATTTTCAAACCATGCTATGCGTTTTTGTAAAGCAGAGCAGACGTATTCACTGGGTAATTCAGCACACACGTTAACTAGCTTGGTTTCAAGCCGACTGATTGAATTATCAGTCAGTTGCTTTAATTCAGGCTTTTTTAATACGTGATATTGGCGGATCAATCTTTCCACATCAATGGCGATATTCTCCATATCACCGATTTGTCGCGCCATGGTTACTGAAAATTGAGCTTCACTGGCCGCTATTTGCGCCATTTTAGTCAACGTACTTTGGCTATGCCATAGCAACACAGCAAGAGGAATCAGCGCGATAAGAAAACTGATTAATGTGAGTTGTCGTAACGATCCAATTTGCATTTTCATACCTTAAACTACTTCGTACAAATTGGAGTATCCTATGTCAGAGACGTAAATGAAACCAAACAAATAATGAGTTTTTCATAAAGGACCTCAACATAAGGTTTTTTAGGGAAGTAACACGGTTTCAGAGCCGAAAAAACCAGAATGTTGAGGTAAAAAGGTTAAGCGTCAAAAATTAACGAACTCGCTGCTTAGCTAAGCTTTTTTGTTAATTTGTTTAATTATATTTGATTCGGACAACTCTTCGGCACTGATCTTTCCATCACCATTAGTGTCAATTTTGCCAAACGCTGCCAACAAATTAGGATCCGCGACCGCTTCTCTAATACTGATCATACCGTCTTCATCTAAGTCCATTTCGGCAATAAGATCGGATTGGGCATGGGCTACACTGCTAACTACCGGTTGCAGCATCATCATGCCCGCAAACATTAAGCCCGTAAAAATAAACTTTTTCATACAACAATCTCCATTTGAATTGCTTAGCGAAAAGGAAGAGGCATCCTTGCCATGCAATGCGATTAAACGCATTCAGAATGACTTAAAGTAAGTTGCAAACGCCATCGCAGCCAATAACAAAACCGTTATTTATAAGTCACCTTCGCTGTGTTCTTCCTTGAAAAGCCGTAGGAACCAGTACAGCTAACACAGTTACACCTAGGGGCTATAACATGTTTTATGCCAGACTTAAATTAGGCAATAAATTCAATCACTTATAATTAGTTCTCGATAGAAAGAACAGTGAACCCAAGTGCTACCGTTACTTTTTCGCAACACCAACCGTTCAAGATTAATATTATCTTTACAATTCAATTAGTTAGTATGTCTTCAATCAATGACAATTGGCATTTTCACTGGGGTTAAGAGGTACCATCTGTCACTTTGAGTTTACTTTGTATGAATTGACTGTGGGGTATATGCAATAGATCTGAGATACGACGGATTAGGTGAATTTCGTGCACATCAAGGTGTTTATCGGCATAAGCCACCCGCCACAATGATTCTAAAATTTGCAGCTTTTCTGGCACATCACAGTGTTGGTTAATAGTTCTGGTAAACTGGTGGTAATCCACCGCTTGACCTGCTTTATCTGAGGACAACTTGATTAAACTGTCTAGTTCATTGGCTGATAAATCAAAATGCCGTTTAAGTAATGTTTGATAAGCTAGTTGTTCCGACTCTTCAAACTTGCCGTCAGCCCGCATGATCTCATACAAAAGTACGGCTGTGGCTAATTCAACGGTGTGCTTTTCTGACACAGGTTCATTTTGTTGTAATTGTTGCTCAAACCAATCACCTAATGCTTTAAACATAAAAACTCCTACATTTTTAAAGCGAAATGTAAAAATAATACCGCTACTAAACGCAAAACAAGAGGTTTGGGCTGAATGGACTAACATTTACGTTTGCTGACCCAATTTAAGGGTGGTATTTCAAAATTCCACCCTAACCTTTAATCGTATTTAGTTTTCAGTCTCAAACATATAATAATGACTCGCTTTCATGCCAAGTTTTTTATAGGTTTCTTGAGCCACCAAATTATCGTGCTCAACATATAATCGAAAGCCACAAACCCCTTGGGATTGTTCAGCTAATTCTTTTACTTTTTGATATAGCATTGAATATACGCCTGTGCGTCTGTTTTCAGGACGAACATACACACTTTGAATCCACCAAAACTGGCTATTTCGCCAATCACTCCATTCCGAGGTCACCATTAAACTTCCAGCAATAGCACCATCATCTTGCTCGGCAACTAAATAAAAACCCTTTGCTCTGTCTTTAATAAGTGCGCTGACGCCGGCACTTAATACATCACCTTGCAGTTTTTTTTGTTCAGTTTCCCAAGCCATTGCTTGATTAAAATCCACTAGCGCTTGGATATCGGCTTTTGAAGCTTGTCGTATTGTTATCACTATTTACACCTTAATTGTCGCTGATACAGAGCGTCCTTGATCGGAATATTGAACGCTTTGACATAATGTTTTAATTAGAGGAATTCCCCTGCCATAGGTATCAGAGTCTTGGCTTGCCTGAATTTTTTGAAAGTCAAAACCCTCCCCCGAGTCCGATAAATTAATCGTCAAAATATTGATATTAGGGGTAAAACTAATCGCGATTTTGATTTCGCCTTGAGTCAATTTCGCTAATCGTTGATTACGCAGTTTAAAATATTCGAAGAACCCTTCAGTGGACTTTTTAATATCTGAATTTAATTTCAAAATACCGTGATCTAAAGAATTCATAAACAATTCGCTAATCACAGTAGATAAATCAGAACGCACTTTTTGCATACCCAACTGACTACACACCATCACCACAACATCATAAATTGGCGTAAATTTAGTTAACTGTTCGACTTTCATATCAACACTAATGTTAAAGGGTAATCGCGTAATTTCGATTTCAGCTTTTAAATCATCAAGATTTTGGCAGGTATAACTCACGAAGGTTATGTCGTCTAGTTGCTCGGCTTTTCCTCTATATTTTTCAGTTCGCTGGATAATTTGTTCTACAGTCATCAAAGGATTGGATGCCAACCAACTCATTACCACCTCTTCCCCCAACATTTGTTCTTCAGCGTTGGTAAGCTCAATAACGCCATCGGAATATCCTATTAATCTGTCACCGATTTTTGCATTAAAGTATTCAACATTTTCCTCAAACTCATCGACTTCAAGAATCCCCATTGCCATATGCGACGAAATAAATCGTTTTGATATGCGCCCCTCAGGCGTCATAACGGTGAGGTCTGGCATGCCTCCATTCCAAACAGAAAACTGATGACCTGACGCTGAAATTTCAACGACAACTGCCGCAAAAAACATATCTGAGGGCAGCAATGCTAAAAGAATTTGATTGAGGGTTTGTGAGATTTCAGAAACTGAAACGCCTTTTCTAGACATCGC
This sequence comes from Aliiglaciecola sp. NS0011-25, assembly GCF_040370605.1. Lineage (NCBI taxonomy): Bacteria > Pseudomonadati > Pseudomonadota > Gammaproteobacteria > Alteromonadales > Alteromonadaceae > Aliiglaciecola > Aliiglaciecola sp. NS0011-25. The sequence goes on along the minus strand of NZ_BAABWR010000014.1, from coordinate 135,665 downwards.
TTGAAATGCTCTAGCCACAGGAAGCGCACCAATAGCTGATGCTAAACCATGACCAGTAAAGTCACCCATTAAAAAGTACATGCCTCCAGAGGGACTAGGTTCAGTTAAAAACACATCACCATTAAATGTACTGGCCGGGGCTAAGCGATAATCAAAATATTTCGTGGTGGCTTGATTGATAGTTAAGGCATTCGCAAAAATATGTTCAACAATGGCGTGCTCTCGTTCTACGCCCCTGCGAAAATAATTTAATTCGGCATTTTGCTTATTAGCGCGAATACTCAATAGTCGAGTACGGGCATGGGCTCTTATTTTTGCGGTTAAAATCGTTCGGTCAAAAGGTTTGGTAGCAAAATCATCACCGCCCACTTCAAGACATCGAGCTAACGCTGGCTGATCATCTATTGCGGTAATAAATATCACGGGTAGATAGGTATCACCTGCCATTTTTTTAAGAAGTGGGGCTACTTCATACCCGTCCATATCTGGCATGATCACATCAAGTAACACAAGGTCTGGACGAATCCTTTTAGCTAATTGCAGCGCTTCTCTACCCGACTCTGCTTCGAAGCAATCTAAATATCCTGCCTCTTCTAACATATGAACCAGCATGAACCGATTCAGGGACTCATCGTCAACTATTAATATACGCAAGGTATTGACTCATCTAGGACATATCGAACTTTTTATCAAAACGTGAAATTTTCAAAATTTTAGCCACTTGGGGACGACTATTAGCAATTTTAAAAGTGCGGACTTTATCTTCCATCGTTTTTTGCATATTCAACAGCATACCTAATGCGGAACTGTCCATGTATTCTGTATTCGACAGGTCTACTATGATTGTTTCAACATCATTTGAAGCGGATAAATAAGCGTCTCTAAATTCTTGTACTTTGCCAAAATCGAATTTTTCTTCCATGTAGATTATTAGCTCTTTTCCTCCGTCACCGGGGCGGGTCTCCAAGCTCATTTGTGACTCCATTTTTTACTTCTTGCTAAATTGCCCCTACTTTCGCACACAGATTCTATTTGGCAACTCTTTTTAGTATAGCCAAGATAAATATGTTTCAGCGAGTTAGTTTGTACCAGTTAAATGCATTGATCATTCTGATGTGGTTTTAATAGGTGCATTTTTTGTCTAAACTGGAGATATCCTTAGATTCAATTATTTCACATATGTCACAAAATAATCTTGTATACAGCACCGGCATCGGTAGATTAGAACCTCAAGTAAAAGAACAACCGAAATCAAAAAACACTGATGGGATAGTCAGGATTCGCCGCGAAACCAAAGGCCGGAAAGGTAAAGGTGTGACCACCATAGATGGCGTTGACTTACCAGCAGAGGCTTTAAAAAATCTATGTTCTGAGTTAAAGAAAAGCTGTGGAACAGGCGGTGCTATTAAAAACGGCGTGATCGAAATCCAAGGTGATAATCGCGATAAAATTAAACTGCTTCTAGAGAAAAAAGGTCTAACAGTCAAACTTGCAGGCGGTTAACCTTTACAACATCACTTCAGGATTTTTATGAACCATATTTCGTTGAGCGACGTCAATATTCTACTAATTGAGCCATCTGACACCCAAAGAAAAATCATTTCATCTTTGTTAATCAAAGAAAATGTCGGCTCCGTAGATTCTGTCTCCACTCTTGCAGAAGCTAAAAGCGTACTAAGATCTCACGGTAGTGATGTGGTGGTAAGTGCTATGTATTTTGAAGATGGAACAGGTTTAGATTTAATAAAACACATTAAAGGTAACGTGGAAACAGCCTCAATTCCTTTTATGTTAGTGAGTAGTGAAAATCGCGTCGCCAAATTAGAAGAATTTAAACAGGCCGGTGTCGCAGCCATTTTACCTAAGCCTTTTGAACCCTTGCATCTAGCAAGAGCATTAAATGCCACTCTAGACTTAATTAATTCTGAAGAATTGGATTTAGAATTGTACGATATTAAGGATGTGCGAGTGCTATTAGTGGATGACAGTCGTTTGGCGAGAAATCATATTCACCGCGTATTGGAGGGCATGGGATTAAGCAATATTAAAGAAGCTGAAAATGGCGCAACAGCACTGACTCTGCTCAAAGATAATATCTTCGACTTGGTTGTCACTGACTACAATATGCCAGAAATGGATGGTCGTGAATTATCTGAGTATATCCGATTTAATCCGGACACCTCGCATATTCCAATCATTATGGTAACCTCAGAAGCCACCAATAGTGCTCACATGGCGAATATCCAACATACCGGTGTTAACGCCCTATGTGACAAACCCTTTGAAGCACAAGAGGTACGTAAAATTCTTGCCACTTTGTTAGGTAGTTAACGGTTAATTCAACGAAGTTACATTGAAATTAGCAATAACTAATATCATCTTGCGATTGACAATATGGCGTTGAATTAATAGATTCTGCTCACCACTATCAAATCCAGTGATGAAGCTAGCTTGCAACTGGTTTCTTTACTCCTTTGAAGAACTTACAGATAGTTTTATATTTACCTGAAAAAGGCGCTTAAAACCGGTTTCATTACTTTTATCCACGGCCAATGGGAAAATATGATAATCCACTAGTCTTCTGCAAAGCCTCCATAGTTGGAGGCTTTGCATTTATAGTTTAAATAAAGTGAATTTTATGTCGACCTCAGAACTACAAAAATTACGAGAACAAATTACCGCTCTTGACTCCGAGTTACTAGAGATGTTGGCAAAACGTCAACAATATACCAACAGTGTTGCGGAAACAAAAATTCGCAATCAAATTCCGGTTAGAGATCATGTACGAGAAGAGGAGCTTTTGATCAGGTTGATCAAAAAAGGACAAGAGTATGGCCTAGATCCACATTACGTCACGCAAATATTCCACGTAGTGATTGAAGACTCAGTACTCAACCAACAGGCACTGTTAGCGGAACGAGCCAATCCAGGTAGTCGTCTGCCATTGAGCCGTGTTGCATTTTTAGGTGATAAAGGGTCGTACAGTTATTTAGCGACACAAAAATACTTTTCTAGAAGAGCTGGCGAATTGTTAGAAATTGGCTGTTCTAGTTTTGCAGAAATTGTCGAAAAAGTGGAATCTAATCAAGCTGACTATGCGGTACTACCTATCGAAAACACAACATCGGGCAGTATCAACGAAGTTTACGATTTACTGCAGCATACTAGCTTGTCAATTGTTGGTGAGCTAACTCATCCGATAAATCATTCATTGTTAGCATCAACAGATACGGATATTAGCAAAATAAAAACACTGTATGCCCACCCTCAAGTCTTTGCTCAGTGCAGTTATTTTTTAGCAGAATTAGGGAATGTAGAAGTTAAACCCTGTGCCAGTACCTCGGCAGCAATGTTAATGGTAAATCAACTTAATAGTGAATCTGTGGCAGCAATTGGCAGTGAGGCGGGAGGTAAGCTTTACGGCTTAGCTGCAATAAAGTCGAATCTGGCTAATCAAAAAGAAAATCATAGCCGCTTTATTGTTGTCGCTAGAAATGCAGTGAAAGTACCATTACAAGTGCCTGCTAAAACGACGTTAGTTATGTCAACAGTGCAAAAACCAGGGGCCCTAGTTGATGCTTTATTGATTATTAAAAATAATCAAATCAATATGACCAAATTAGAATCTCGACCAATCACGGGCAACCCATGGGAAGAGATGTTTTATATTGATGTAGAAGGTAATGTACAAGATGGGCCGATGCAAAAAACCCTAGAAGAATTAGCAGCAACGACCCGATACTTTAAGGTGCTTGGCTGTTACCCTAATGAAGAAATAAATGCGACTAAAGTCGCCGCAGTAAACGCCTTAACGGCTTAGCACTGCTAGGCATAAAAAATGCCCCTAATAGGGGCATTTTTTTGTTAACGCAAAAACTGTAACATCTACCTAATGTTAGGAATTAACATCCATAACTCTGTCATCGTCGGCCTTCAATAATAGCTTTTTACTGCTAACCAAACATTGCTTGGCGTAAGGTCCAAACCAATGTCCGATACTAAAGAATTGTTTAACAAATTCACCTTTGTCACCTTCTTCTAATAGTTTTAAAGCATCATCGAAACGATCACGGAAACGTTTAAGCAAACCTATACTTTCAGCATTGGTGAAAATGATATCTGCGTATAACTCGGGATCTTGCGCGAATAATCGGCCAACCATTGCCAACTCTAGGCGGTAAATAGGCGAACTAAAGGCAACTAACTGATTCAGATCAGGATCTTCACCGGCTAAGTGAGCGCCATACACAAAACTACTGAAATGGCGCATTACCTGAATAAATGCCATGGCATCATCGTGCTCTTTTGCCGTGCTTTCATGCACGATAGCACCCCAGATTTTGATTTGTTCAACCAACCATTGATATGTTTCAGGTTGTCTTCCATCGCACACCACAACCACTTGTTTTACCAAGCTTTGTACATCTGGACCAAACATAGGGTGTAAGCCAACAACAGGCCCTTTGTGGCAGGCCATCATAGCTTTGAGCGGGTTAAGCTTAGTACTAGTCACATCGGCTAAAATACAATTTTCCGGCAATAATGGACCTAGTTTTTGAATAATAGATTCAGTTATTTTGATAGGCACTGCTACCAACACTAACTCACTGTTAGCGAGTATATCTGCAGCATTTGGCCAATCGCTTTGTTCTAGCACGGTCACTGCATAGCCACTTCGGGTAAACATATCCACAAAAATACGTCCCAAAGCCCCTGCTCCACCGACTACCACAATTTTTTTAATTTCAGGGGCTTTACACAGATATTGGTTATTCTGAGTTTGGTATGACTCTCGCATTATTCTGCGTAGCAAATCTTCGATTAAATTTGGCGGAACGCCTTTGTCTTGTGCTTCGTCTCGGCGTTTTGCAATCAGTTCAGCTTCCCGCGTAGGAACATAAATAGGCATACCAGTGCGACTCTTAAACTCGCCAACTTGAGTGGTCAAACTGGCTCGTTGAGCCAGTATATCGACCAATTGGCTATCTAATTTGTCAATTTTGACGCGTAATTCATCAAGCGAAATGGGTTTGTCTGGCATGCTAGTTTTACCTTAAGCAGAATCTTTAAATTTATTTAATCTCATTGGCAATACCGTAATGAGTTTTTCTCTAGACCGATTAATCAAATCTTCAGTATCTTCCCAACCGATGCAACCATCAGTTATGGAGATGCCGTATTCTAGCTCACCCGGTAGCTTGCCGTCACTTTTTTGATTGCCAGCACGTAAATGACTTTCCAACATGATACCAATAATTGATTGATTGCCTTCCAAAATCTGGTTAACCACATTTTGCGCTACCAACGGCTGACGACGATAATCTTTACTTGAATTAGCATGACTACAATCAACAACTAGACCAGCGTGTAAATTGGACTTTTTCAATTCGATTTCACATTCGGATACACACACAGAGTCGTAATTAGGCTGCTTACCACCGCGCAATATAATGTGACCATCAGGGTTACCCTGGGTTTTAATTACACTGACTTGTCCTTGCTTATTGATGCCCATAAAACTATGACCTGAAGCAGCAGATTGCAGCGCATTAATCGCGATTCCTAAACTACCGTCAGTACCATTTTTAAAGCCAACCGGCATAGACAAGCCACTGGCCATTTCTCTGTGAGTTTGAGATTCAGATGTTCTCGCCCCAATTGCCGACCAACTAAATAACTCAGCTAAGTATTGTGGGCTAATGGGATCTAATGCTTCAGTGGCAAGTGGAATTTCCAAATCAGCCAACCAAATCAGCAGTTCACGGGCTTTGCGCAAACCGGCTTCGATATTAAATGTGCCGTCTAGTGCCGGATCATTAATCATGCCTTTCCAACCAACCGTAGTTCTAGGCTTTTCAAAATAAACACGCATCACAATAAATAGTGTGTCTTTGCATGACTCATGCAGTTCTTTGAGCTTGAGTGCATACTCTTTAGCGGATTCAATGTCATGAATTGAACAGGGACCGGAAATAACTAAAAGGCGATGATCTTTACGATGAATGATGTCGCTGATAATCGCTCGGGAATCTTCGATTGCTTTAAGGGCCTTGGCGCTCACTGGAAGCTGTTGAGCTAACTGCTCAGGTGTCACTAGCACGTCTTCGGCGCTAACGTGTACATTATTTACTAAATCTTTATACATAACTATCTTTGATTACCTACATCTAAAAACGCAAAAACTTAACCAGAAAACCCATGTAAACTTTTCAATACAGCAATATTTACATCAATTTTCAAAACAGGCTTGACTTTTTACCAGCCTTTATACGGTAGTGCAACCAGAATTTACTAAAACCAGTGATTTCGGTTGATTGCTGTGCGAATACGCTAAAAAAGGGAGTTAATAGGCACTTAATTGGATTTTAAAATAATACAAAAATTTACGGTTTACAGGATCAAAACTAGGGCTTAAGTAATTTACAGCAAATAAACACAAGGTAGTAATTTTACCCACTTTGTGAAGATTAAATCCACTTCAAGTCTCGATCTTTGAGGTCTGATCGTTTACCTTTAATAATGAAACCTATTGATTCGTTTCAGGTGAAGATTTTTCACAGCAAATAAAAAGGACTTTTAAATGGCAAATTCAATTTCGCTAATAATTCAGCTTCCATTAACAGGGTTTTGTGGAAGGCCAACGTGTTAATCAATTCGCTACTGTTCGTTAGTTTAGGCGTAGTAGCAGTTGTAATTTTGGCGAAGATATTATTACCTTGGATACGTAAAGCTAAACTGAACAAGGGCCTCGCTTTATATCCGCTACACTCCTCAAATTTATTTATTATTCTGGATAAAAACAACCAAGTTGTTTTTATGAACACCACTGCAACGGGATTTATAAAAGAACTAGGGTATCCAGGCAATGATCCTAAGTCGCTGCTACCGAAGAACTTAGTTGATTATCAAAACAGCGCCTTAGCAGACGAAAAACAACAACACTTTGAATTCAAAATTAATCAACATACATTTGACTGCGAATTATTGTGGCATGCTAATGCAAAGCAATGGAATATTAATATGGTTAATATTTCTAGTCGTAAACTTGAGGAACAAAAACGTGATTCACAAGCCCAAATTAACCCCGATACAGGCTTGGATAACCATTATGTTTTTAAACAAGTTATTGAGCAAATGGTGGATCAAAGATTAACTTTTACCGTGGGTCAAATAGAGATTCGCTCATACTCCAAGTTGTTGGCTGACAACGATTTTGAAACCAGCCGCAAAGTAATGAAAGAACTTTCTGATTTACTCCAAGGCACCTGTGTAGAAAAACATCAAAATGTGCGTTTATTCCAATTAACTGAAAAGAGTTTTGGGCTAGTTTTTCAAAAAAGTAACTGCCACGCAACAGTCAAACAAATAGTTGCAACGATAAATAATCAGGTAAAAAACCAGCTATTTTCAGGACAGCATTCTGTCAAACTTGATTATGGTTTTACTAGTTTTCCATCAGATGGAAAAAGCGCAGACGAAATTATCCGCAATACTCGTATTGCACTAGAAAACTCTGCAAGTCAGGAATTTACCGATTATATGATGTTCAGTAATGAGCTAGGTAAATCAGTAGAGCGACAAAACAGCCTTCAAGATGCGATGCGTTCAGCCATAGTAGACAATCATTTCCTGTTGTTTTTTCAACCCCAATATTCTCTAAAAGAAAAAAGAATCATTGGGGCAGAGGTATTAATTCGATGGCAATTAAATGAACAATGGATTTCGCCCTCTGAATTTATTCCCTTAGCTGAACATTCCGGTTTGATTTTACCTTTAGGTGATTGGATTCTGACGAGTGTGTGTCAAAAAGCCCAACACATAGTCGCAATGGGATTTGAAGATATTGTTATTGCGGTGAATATATCACCCAAACAATTTTCCGCACCAAACTTTGTAAAAATGGTTAAACGCGCATTGTTAAGCAGTGGCTTGGCCGCCAAAAATCTTGAATTGGAGATAACTGAAGGGGTACTGTTTAATAAAGAAGCCGATACCATAAACACGTTAAATCAGCTAAACCAAATGGGCATTAAATTAGCTATCGATGATTTTGGAACCGGTTACTCAAGTTTAAGTTACTTACAGGTTTTCCCCGTAACCAAACTCAAAATAGATCAGTCATTCGTGCGTAATATGCACCTTAATAAAGCAGACAAGTCAATTGTAAGAAGTGTTATAGAGCTTGGCAATGAATTGGGGGTGACACTAATAGCAGAAGGTGTAGAAGAGAGTGAACAAGTTGATCTATTAACCCAGATGGGCTGTGATGAAATACAAGGATATTGGTTAAGTAAACCTTTAGATGAAAGCTACTTTAGCCACTTTTTACACTCTAATAAGTTACTCTCTTAATTTCTTAGAGGAATAGCAAAACTCAAGAAAAAATACTAATTTGTTGCTGTTCAGAGCTCAAATGCCAAATTTTATATTTTTATTAGAATTTAAGTGGTTATGTTTATTGACTCTGGCTTTTAGCAGAGTATTTTATAGGTAACTATATTTCCTATTCAGAATGTTTCTTAACTTGAAAGTCCCAACTGTAAAAATCACACTTTGTATCGTCACCATGTTATTCGGTTTTAGTTCGCCTGCCCTTTCCCAAAGCAATGAAAAACTCCAATTTTCCGGGTTTGCACGAGTAATTTTAGGCTACCTTGATGATGAAAACGCTGAATACGTCGGTTACGACAACAGTGTTAGTTTGGATAAACAATCTTTATTAGGCATTCAAGCCGATTACTTATTAAACGATGAAATATCCATTACAGGACAAGTTGTCGGTTTTACCGATGAGCAGCGTAACTCAGGTTTAGAGTGGCTTTATCTCACCTATGCCCCCAGCAATGCTTTACAAGTCAAACTTGGCAGACAACGCATTCCGTTTTTTAATTATAGTGACAGTTTAGATGTGGGCTTTGCTTATCCTTGGTTGACCTTACCACAACAATTTTATGACACGGCTTTCTTTTCAACTTTCGATGGTCTGCTAGCTAACTATGAATTTACCTTAAAAGACTGGTTAATTAGTTACGAGGGTTACTGGGGGCGATTTGACGACAAAATTTATTTAAATAGCCAAGAAATCAACACCAAGGTAATTGGTCTTTTTGGTGTCAATGCAAGCGTGTATTACAACAATTTTACCGTGCGAGCATCTTTCAACCAGGGGGATGTCAGCATTGAACAATCAGAAGCTAGCGAATTTAGCCAACTGTTGCGCCAGTTGGGATTTAATAACAGTGCGGATTGGTTGAACGCTAGCGGTATTATTCAACTTTATCACTTTAGCGCCAATTATGAGAATGTAGATTATTTTATACGCAGTGAAATATCGAGATTTAACGGAAAAAGTGGCCTAGTGGCTGACATCGATAGTTTTTACATCTCTGTTGGTTATAATTTCTACCCATACACAGCGTACATATCTTACAGTAAAAAGAACTTGCACTTTGATCACCCTGGTAACGAAATCCCTGTTGGTATATCACCGGACTTAGATACACTCGCTGCCACTTACTTAGCGGTTTTAGCAGCCTTTCCTGATGACAAGGCAGAAGGTACTAAAGTTGGAATTCGTTGGGATTATCACGCCAATTTAGCTTTCAAAGCTGAAATGACCTTCGTAGAAGCTAAAGAGAATATTAGCAATGATTATGCAGTGAAAGATTTAGGTGGATTTGATGGCCATGGGCTTTTATACCAACTGGGTATTGAGTGGGTGTTTTAATGAAACTTTACCTCATTCTTATTCTGATCACCTTATTTAGCTGCGTGCACAAGGCTTCAGCAAAAGAAATTATTGTTGTCGCCAATACCTCAGATAAATCCATTCAACTTAATCGTCAGCAAATTAGAAATCTATTTATGGGAGGCGCGATTCCCTATGATTTGCACGCCATTGCCCTTTCTCCAGACAATGAGACGCGACTTATATTTAATACAAAAGTGATCGGCCTTACGGAGTCCCGAATTCAGTCTTATTGGGCACAGATGCGCTTTACTGGTCGCAAAAAAGAACCTAAAGAAGTTGGTTCCGAAGCCGAACTTGTAGAATATCTAAAAAATAACGAAGGGGCTTTGGGCTATTTCGGAACTGATGTTGATATTCCTAGCGAGTTGACGGTAATTCTAACAATCAATTAAACAAAATTGCAGTACAGCTTATTTATGTCTTAAGGTTATTTAAGTAGGTTGTATGCCCACTCTATTTTTTTACATGTTTCCACATCCCCGCCTTTATCGGGATGATGTTGATGGAGCATTTTTCGATAGTTAAATTTTAGCTTAGTAAGATCATAATTAGCCTCCAGCCCTAATAATGTTAATGCCGTATGTTTATCTTTGGGATTAACATGCGCAGAGCTAACCTTCATCTGCGTCCAAAATGATGCCAACATTTCTTGCACGTCATTTTCTGACGTCAAATCGAAGTTTTGCCAATCCAAATAATAGTCTTTTAGGGAATCAGAATTGTCAATCGATAAGCTAGTATTGTTCAATGGGGATAGCACTATTGTACTTACATTGATTCGCAACATTCCATGCCCTTGTCTTAACCAGCGCTCTTGCAACAAGTATAAGTGATGGAACAATATAAAATGACAACGAAAGAGCGTTAGAGGCTCCCTGAGAGCCTTTTTGTCAAATATTGAATAAGGAGGACGCTGTAGTAAAGTTATAATATCGTACTCGCTAATAGCGCGTTTACGAGCAAGCAATAAATCTTCGAGCGTATCCAGCAGTTCTTGGTTTTGCCACAAAATATTCTTTCACTTGATGATGGAATAAAACACGAATTCTATGCCATTTAACACCACAAAAAATTGATTCTCAACTATATTTAGCCTGCCAACTTTGTGCGCCCCAAAAATGACGATTTGGCCTTATTTCTTTTTAAAATAAGGCGCTACTGCTTGTTTAAATTCATCGGAGCCTAATTGATTAGCGAATTCAATACTTTCTTTAGCCATTTGCGTCTGAATCTCGCTGCGTTGCGGATCACGAATGAGGGCTTTACTTTTCATCACCGACTTAATAGGTAAGCTAGCTATATGCTGACTTAACTCGGCAGCAAGAGTCGCCAAATTATCATCTGTAGTCACTCTAGAAACTAGACCAAAATTCAGTGCTTCAGCGCTACTGAGAGTTCGACCTGCCAGTAAAATGTCATTCGCAACTGCATGGCCAACAATACTTGGCAGCAAAATAGATGATGCTGCTTCAGGCACTAACCCTAACTTGGTAAAAGGGGCTATAAAAGAAGCGGATTCTGAAGCCAAAACAATATCGCAATGCAATAACATGGTTAAACCGATACCTATGGCTTGTCCATTTACTGCAGCGATCAATGGTTTATTCATCTTCGCTAGGCCGCGCAAAAACAACTGTACTGGTGTGGCATCAGTCATTTCCATCTGCAAAAAGTCTTTTAAATCGTTTCCTGCAGTAAAAGTGTTACCTTCAGCACTTATCAAAACACAATGAATCTCATCATCGGTTAAGCTTCTTTCTAACCCTTTTGCCAACTCAGCATACATTTGCTGATTGATAGCATTTTTTTGCGCTGGGCGATTAAAGGTCATGGTTAAAACATTATTTTCGAGTGTTGTGATGATTTCTTGCATTTAGCTCTCTCTCGCTGTTTAGTAACGAATTTTTAGTTAATTAATCGCGTTGATTGTTTTTATTATCAATAACTGTAGCCGGCACGCCAGCCACAGTGGTATTTTCTGCAACATCTTTAGTTACAACTGCGCCGGCGCCAATAATGGCATTTTCGCCGATGTTTACTCCAGGCAAAATTTTAGCGCCCATGCCTATCCACACTCCGTTACCAATGGTAATAGGGCTGGCTGTTTCCATTCCTTTTTTGCGCTTTTGCGGATCTTTAGGATGAGTAGCGGTAGAAATTAATACGCTAGGAGCAAGTAAAACATCGTCGCCAATAGTCACAGGGGCCGCATCTAAAATGACGACATTATGATTGGCATAGAAATTCTTACCAATATGGATATTGTAGCCATAATCACAATAAAATTGCGGCTCTATCCAAAAGTTATGACAGCTTCCAAATAACGCTTTGAGCAACTTCATTCCCTGTTTATAGTCTTTTGGTTCTAGTTGATTGAACAAATGACATTGGGTTTTAGCGTGCATCCGCTCAGCGTGCATTTCTTTGTTACTGGGGAAATATTCCAACCCGGCTAACATTTTCTGTTTTTCGCTCAAATCATTCATTACGCACGACTTCCTCTATACTGATAAGCACTCTATATGATGGCACCCATTTTTTCGAATCATTGGCAATGATAACTAAGCATAAACCACCCACCCTATTCGCTTACACGGCTTTTCAAATCTAACCTTGTGTTTGCTCTTTGTGATTAAGATATGATTGCCAAAGCTGTTCATAACCAGCTAAACGAAGGTGGAATGAAGATGAACAATGCTCTTGCCAATCTTTATCAGCAGAAAATGGCCCTTTACCGCATAAAGAACAACAATTCGCTTGATGTTTTGAACTTGGGGTTAAATTAAGTTCAGAGTAATCAATGTTTTTACTTCCCCAAACATAGGTTTTGCTAGCGGTAGACTTGAGGATTTTATCGCGATCGACATTGCGTAGTTGATAGCGGGGAAAATCAGTTGGCTGAAATGTCATGTACCCTAAAAAATTGATTTGTTCCGGCACTGGGTTTAAGTTTTCAATATTCCAATGGGAATACGGCTTTACATCTTTGGAAGTGATGTAAGCTAACTGCCTTCCTTTTGGATCAAGAAAGTAATCAAAACTATGTTGTAAAAAGCGCCAGATAAGTAATCTATTTAAGGTGTTTTTATGTAACTTTCCCTTGGTATCGAATTCGGCTTTATTAGAAAAAGCGGGGATTAACGGAAATTGAAATATAATCAGGTCGAAAGCGTGATGTAGACTGCTCGAAAAACTACTCTGGTTACAGATATCCAACTCATGCAAAACCTTCACACCATGAGCGTGTAAATTAGCTAATTGGTTTTTACTATATTTGCTGGTTAAAGTGTCCTTGTCGTCTAAAACAGACGCTGTCACATTTTTAATCGCTAAATCTTTGAAAATAGACCAGGAAAAAGACAAATCACCATCACCAACGGTCAGTACTCTCCAATCTTTATCTAAATACATCATTTTTGTGGTAATCGTTTCATTGGTATAAGTCTGCGTGAGTTTATTGCAAATACAAAAACGGTTTCAAAAGAAACCGTTTAAAAGATTTATACAGACAGATAAAAGCATAAATCTACACGCTTATGGAGGTACCGCTATTATTGCACAGGTATAATCCGTAATTCCACTCGACGATTTTGTTGGCGACCGCTTGCCGTGTCGTTGGTGGCTATGGGTTGAGACTCGCCAAAACCTAAGGTTTGCAAACGACTGGTAGCTACGCCATTTGATTCTAAGTATGCTGCGACACTATTGGCTCTTTGGATCGATAATTGTTGATTATAAGCGGCATCGCCCACTGAGTCAGTATGCCCCTCAACGCTCAAACGCGTTTTTTCATAGCGATTGATAACTTTAGCGACATCATTCAAGACCGGATAGAAATTGGTAACAATTGACGCTTTGCCTGTTTCAAACGTGATATTACCTGGTATGGCAAGACGTATACTGTCGCCTTCTCGATACACTTCAACCCCACTTTGTGCCAACTCATCACGGAACTCTTCTTCCTGATTATCCATGTAGTTACCAATAGCGCCCCCTGCTAAAGCGCCTAAAGCTGCTCCCCATACGTATCGGCTTTTATCATTGTCGCCAGTACCTTTTCCGGCTAGCGCACCTAGCACAGCCCCTATTCCCGCGCCCTTCTGAGCATTGTTGGCATTAGAAGCACATCCGCTGATAATCAAACTTGAAAGGGTAATTGCTAGAAGTGTTTTTTTCATTCTGGTCTCCGTTAGTGAAAATACTAAATAATTTTTCAACTTTATTGCCAATAACTTGCATATAAATAATCAACTATGAGGTTAAAAAGCAGAATCTATACCAATGTCATTATAAGTTAGCTTCTTTTTTCAAATGTTGACGTAAATCATACAATTAGAATAATAACTTGAAAAAACTGAAGCTTGGCTGAACAAAATCTTTGGCCTGCTTGAGAATCTTTTACACTGTGATTTGAAATTATGAATAAAATGTTAAGGTTGAATAAGTTGCTCCAAGAATAACAAGCAGCCATAAAAAAACCCGCTTTCGCGGGTTTTCACAAGTTAACAATAACGCATTAATTAAAATCTTAGTTAAGCTTTTCTCTGATACGTGCAGATTTACCTGAACGCTCACGAAGATAATAAAGCTTAGCTCGACGTACCGCACCACGACGTTTAACTTCAATAGAAGAAACTGCAGGGCTGTGTGTTTGAAAAACACGTTCAACGCCTTCGCCGTTAGAGATCTTACGTACAGTGAATGCAGAGTGTAGGCCACGGTTACGCTTAGCGATTACAACGCCTTCGTAAGCCTGAAGACGCTCTTTGTCGCCTTCTTTAACTCGTACTTTAACAACAACTGTGTCACCCGGCCCGAAAGACGGAAGATCAGTTTTTAACTGTTCTTGTTCAATTTTCTTGATGATATCTTGACTGATTTTGCTCATCATATCCTCTCATCCTAGATTAACTGTCATCTTGCTGCGAAAACGATTTTTGAAATGCATCCAATAGTCGTTTTTGCTCCTCAGTCAGAGCTAGGTCATTTAACAATTCAGGGCGTCGTAGCCAGGTTCTCCCTAGCGACTGTTGTAACCGCCACTGCCTGATTTTTTGATGATTTCCACTTAATAACACTTCAGGAACATTACGACCATCTAAACTTTCTGGCCGAGTGTAATGAGGACAATCTAATAAACCGTCAGTGAACGAATCTTGTTCTGCTGACTGTTCATGCCCTAACACACCTGGCACAAATCGCGATATCGCATCCATTAGCACCATCGCTGGAAGTTCTCCACCACTAAGCACATAATCACCAATCGACCATTCTTCGTCGACTTGTGACTGTATGACTCGTTCGTCGATACCTTCATAACGACCGGCTACAAATATCAGACTGTCATTTTCAGACAATGCCTTCACGCCGGCTTGGTCTAACTTCTTTCCCTGAGGTGAAAGGTAAATCACCTTAGTTTGTTTACCCGCTGCTTTCTTGGCAGCGTGTATTGCGTCTGTTAATGGCTGAACCATCATTAGCATGCCAGGACCACCGCCGTAAGGACGGTCATCAACAGTTCGATGTTTGTCGTGAGTAAAATCCCTTGGATTAAAGAATTCTACTGCTAACAACCGGTTTTTCACCGCTCGACCTGTCACTCCTTGTTGTGTAAAACTGTTAAACATCTCTGGAAACAGACTTACCACACCAAACCAACGAAGTTCACAAGAGCTCGGCTCTTGATCTATCATTAGTGGGTTCATTTAAAACCCTGGATCCCAATCAACCTTGATTGTTTTCGCCTGCATATCAACCACTTTAATAACCTGCTCCCGCAAGAATGGCAACATGCGTTCTTTTTGACCAAAAGCATCATTTGAATTGGCTTTTACTAACATCACATCGTTAGCACCAGTTTCAAACAGTTCTTTCACTACACCCAAATCATAACCACTTTCAGTTACCACTTGCATGCCGACTAGGTCTCGCCAGTAATAGTCGTCATCGGCCAGTTCAGGTAGCTGTTCAGCTTTAATGAAAATCTCCAGATTTTTGATACTTTCAGCATCATCCCGAGATTCCACCCCAACCAGTTTCGCGACAACGCCTTTATTGTGCGTTCGCCAGAGGTCAACGATATATTCTTTTTTACCATCGCCCAAAAGCCATGGTGAATAATCAAATACACCCTGTGTTTCATCAGTATAGGTAGTGATTTTAACCCAACCTTTCACACCATAAGGTGCACCGATTTTGCCAATCACTATTGTGTCAGACGCTAGACTCATCTATACCTCAATTTCTGTAGTGCTTACGCAACTACGACTTTTGCATCTTTTACCAAGCGAGCTACGCGGTCAGACAAAGTTGCACCATGTCCTACCCAATGCTCAACACGCTCAAGATCTAAACGCAGACGTTCTGCTCGACCTTGTGCAGTTGGGTTGAAAAAGCCAATGTTCTCAATGAACTTGCCGTTACGTGCACGACGACTGTCTGCAACCACTACTTGATAAAATGGACGCTTTTTAGCGCCACCACGCTGTAAACGAATAGTAACCATATAAATGCCTCAAACTCGTAATAGCGTTACTGTTAACTTGTTTGCCCTGCTCTTTAATGTCAAAGACACCGAAAATCAAGGCCGCCGAATTATACTGATATGGCTTAGGAATGCAACTAAGAAAGGCTTAAAAATGCTAATATTTAAACAATTAACCGTGAATATTAAAAACTGTCAGAATAAACATGAAATAAGAGTGATTAAAACGCAGTTTAATTAGCCTCGGAAAACACGTCTAACCCAAGCTCTTGCCAGCGCTGTTTAAACTCAGTTCGCTCTATTTCAAGTAATTGTTCATACGTATTCATCTTTTCTTGATAAGCAGATGTCTGGGTAATTTGGTAATGACTAGGCAAATACTTTAAATTTTCCATCAAATAATAATCCTTCACCTCGACAGTTTCTAATAACTCATTGGCCAGGCTATTTCCCCCTGTTCTGCCAACAAAATGGCATAATAGGCGTCTCTGGTGGTGGAATAAAAGTTGAGTTTACCCCATGCAGTGAAAACCCTATGCAGTTGAGCATCAATCTGTTTGGCATCTTCAACTAAACCACTGATCCGAAAACTATTGGTAATACCGATTAAATTTAACATGAAATAGTAACTCCTCCTTTTTAAGTAATCTTCAGCAGCACCATAACAATATAAGAGGAAATCTGTTACGCGGTGCTCAATTGTACAAACAATAGAAGTAGATTCAATCTGCAGACAGGATGCCAACTAAAGCGAAAAAAATTAACATTGCTGTTCTGCAAAAACCAGCAATAGACGTGACCTCATCTTATGTATTTATTCCGTTGTGGATTAAATTGCTATTTGAGACGAAATTTAGTCGTAATACCAGAATACAATTTGCCGAATAAATTAGTGGTGAAAATGGTTAAACTTAGGTGTTTTGACTCTAAGCAGCTAAAAAACTACAGATGGAGGTTCCCCCCCATCTTTTAATAATTTAGCTAATTTTGTACATCAACACAGTTAGCTAACAACCCCTTTTATTGCGACTCATTACAAATAACATACCCGTCACGAATAAAAACCACGTTGCCGGCTCAGGCATTACGGTTAATTGGCCGCGCAATTCACCACCATTAAAGTTTTGAGTATGTAAGTTAATGTAGACATTACCAGCCATGAGTTGCTCAGCTAGAGCATCGGTAAGCGGGTTGGTGACATCATCGAAACGCCAGTCGCCCATAATTGAGCCTGAGGTTGTCCCGAGAAAAGTAAAAGTGTCAGTGTCAAAGAGGTGAATCACTCCTCCATTTGCCCCCAGAGGTGCGTTGTGAAAATGTCCACCACCAGCTATATCAATAATTGGCGAGCTTAAATCCATATAATCTATTTGATAGTTAAATACATAGGAACCTGACATTCCACTAAGCTCCCCCATCGCCATGCCAGAGGCTGTGGTTACAATGGATGGAACTTCCTGCTCCCCTTCCAAGGTTGCTGAAAACATGAAACTAGCATTGGCTAAATAAGAGAAAGTAGAAAGAAGTAGCACGTAAGAGATCTTTATCATGAATTTAATTTTCATAATATTATCCTGGGTTAAATGGTGATTAAAAAACAAGCAATTAATCAGCCAATTTTTTTTACCTTCGTTATTAGTAGGTTGCAAATCATCAATTGGCAAAGTGTTAAAAAGGGTGACAGTTTTAAGGTTTGTTAGGCCGCTAAACGAAGCAAAATGTAAACGGGGATTTAAAGCATCAAACAGTATTTTTCGGTGAAAAAAGGCTAGATATGAAATTAGCGCGAAATGAATATTTAACAGCTGTGATAAGAGTTAATTGTTATTGCTGATATTCACACAGATTGCTGGAGGATATTCCTCCAGCTTAAAAACGAAAGGTAATTAACGCTTGGGTGGGAACATTCCGCCCATACCGCCAGGACCAGGTCCCCCCATTCCACCACCTGGTGGCATCATGCCCTTCATGCTACGCATCATTTTTTTCATGCCGCCACCGGACATTTTTTTCATCATCTTTTGCATTTGCATAAACTGCTTGAGCAAGCGATTGACGTCTTGAATTTGCGTTCCAGAGCCTTGGGCTATGCGACGTTTACGTGATCCTTTAATAATATCCGGACGCTGACGTTCACCAGGAGTCATGGAATTAATAATGGCTTCCATTTGCGTGAACTGCTTGTCGTTGGCTTTTTCTTTCATTTGCGCAGTCATGTTACCCATGCCAGGCAATTTATCCATCATGCCCATCATGCCACCCATGTTGCGCATTTGTTCTAACTGCTCTTTAAAATCTTGCAGATCGAAGCCTTTTCCTTTTTGAACCTTCTTGGCCAGTTTTTGCGCTTTGTCTTTGTCAACTTTGCGCTCAACTTCTTCAATAAGGCTCAGTACATCCCCCATCCCTAATATGCGAGAAGCAATTCGCTCAGGGTGGAAAGGTTCTAAGGCATCGAGCTTTTCGCCCATACCAATAAATTTAATTGGTTTACCGGTAATATGACGAACCGATAATGCTGCACCACCTCGAGCATCACCATCAGCCTTGGTCAGAATCACCCCAGTTAACGGTATCGCTTCATTAAAAGCTTTAGCCGTATTGGCTGCATCTTGTCCCGTCATGGCGTCTACCACAAACAAGGTTTCGACTGGTTTTACCGCTTCGTGGAGGTTTTTGATTTCCCCCATCATTTCATTATCAACGTGTAAGCGACCCGCGGTATCGACAATCAATACATCAAAAAATTGCTTTTTAGCGTGATCAATTGCGGCATTGGCAATATCGATAGGACGTTGCAGTGAACTGGATGGGAAAAAGCCCACATCTAAATCTTCGGCAAGGGTTTGCAGTTGCTTAATCGCCGCTGGACGGTAAACATCGGCACTGACCACCAAGACTTTTTTCTTTTCACGTTCTTTTAGGTATTTTGCAAGCTTACCGACACTGGTGGTTTTACCCGCACCTTGAAGACCGGCCATCAAAATAACCGCTGGAGGCTGCGCCGCTAGATTGAGGCTTTCGTTAGCGGCCCCCATAACTGATTCAAGTTCAGATTGGACAATTTTGATGAAAACCTGTCCAGGCTTAAGACTTTTAGTAACCTCAGTACCCACTGCGCGCTCTTTAACCTGCGCAACAAAATCACGCACTACGGGTAAAGCTACGTCAGCTTCAAGTAAAGCCATTCTGACTTCACGCAAAGTTTCTTTGATATTATCTTCGGTTAATCGGCCTTTACCGCTAATGTCTCTAAGCGTTTTACCTAAACGTTCTGTGAGGTTCTCAAACATAATTCTATTATTTCCTATTTCTGATAGTCAGGATTATACCTAATGTATTTGAATATAAGAACCTTACTATTAAGAAGATTTATTTGGGCTGATCTAATATATACGGTAAACTTATCCCGTTTTCTAACTCTAACTGTTTGAATTACTACTACTTACCATAGGGCTTTTAAAAGTGTTAATACAAATTGTCTGCATCGTTTTTTATCTGTTCGCCGCAGGCTGGGTAACCTCTCGCTTATTTCATCACCAAGGTCCGAACCCTAAACTGATGATAATACCGGCTTTTTTAGCCTTAACAACGCATCTATATCTGTTAATTGAAGCCCTCAATCAAGCTCCAGGTGCGAATATGAGCATGCTCAATGTTGCGTCATTAATTGCTTGGTTAGTAACAGTAACTATGACGGTCGCATCATTTGCTTTGGCTACCGCGATTTTAATGCCTGTTGTATTCGGTTTTTCTGCCCTAATAGTATTGCTTGGTGCGTTGATCCCAGAAGTACATATCATGCAAATTCAACTGCAACCGGACTTGGTGATTCATATTACCTTGGCTCTTCTGGCTTATGGCTGTCTAATTATTGCGGTTTTATATGCCCTTCAATTGGCTTATATAAATGAACGTCTAAAACAGAAAAAAACATCTCTTTTGCATTCTTCGCTACCTCCTTTGATGACAGTTGAGACAATATTTTTTAAATTATTGTTAGCTGGAACCATACTTTTGACCTTATCATTGATCAGCGGTTTCGTATTTCTTGATAATATGTGGGCAAAAGAACAAGCGCATAAAACCATATTGTCAGTAATCGCGTGGATAATATTTTCAGTTACTGCAATAGGTCATCACAAGTGGGGATGGCGCGGAAAACCGGTTATATCGGCAACCTTAGTTGGCGCTTTCTTACTAACATTGGCTTATTTTGGTAGTCGTTTTGTGAAAGAAGTTATACTTGGCTCGTGAAGTATTTAAATATTCAGCTTGAATACTGATGAAGATAAACATACATTCATACCTGAACCTTAATATAGGAACAATTTAGTTGGACGACATCTCGACGAGTACGTTAATAACTCTGCTCGGCATTCTGATATTTCTTTCTGCATATTTCTCAAGTTCTGAAACAGGAATGATGTCTATTAACCGATATCGCCTGAAACACCTTGAAAATGAAGGCCACAAAGGTGCGCTTCGTGTAACCAAGTTACTATCGCGACCGGATAGATTAATTGGCCTGATCCTGATTGGCAATAACCTAGTTAATATTGCTGCTGCATCTGTAGCAACCATTTTATGCTTGCGTTTGTTCGGTGATGTTTGGGGTTTAGCCATCGCCAACTTCGGTTTAACCTTTGTGATTCTGATTTTTGCTGAAGTCACACCAAAAACCGTGGCCGCTCTGTATCCTGAGAAAATTGCCTTCCCTAGTTCGATTATTCTATTACCCCTAATGTTCCTGTTATATCCCTTGGTATACCTTATCAACGGAATTTGTAATGGATTATTAATGTTGTTGCGGGTTAATCCGGTCAACAATGATGGTAAAAATTTAAGTCGAGAAGAGCTACGCACAGTTGTGCATGAAGCCGGTGCCTTGATCCCTCAGAAGCACCAAGAAATGCTAGTCGGTATTTTAGATTTAGAAAAAGTTACCGCTGAAGACATTATGATCCCACGTAGTGAAATTGTATCGATTGATATTAATGACGAATGGAAGGATATTCAGCGCCAATTAGTCAACGCACAACACACTCGTGTGCTGTTGTATCGAGACAGTATTGACGATGCAGTTGGCTTTGTTCACATGCGTGACGCATTAAGATTGTTGTCTAAAGATCAATTTACAAAGGCGAGCCTGTTGCGTGCAGTGCGAGAAATTTACTTCACTCCAGAATCAACACCTCTGCACACCTTAATGTATCAATTTCAAGCGGCCAAAGAACGAATTGGTTTAGTCGTTGATGAATACGGCGATATACAAGGCTTAGTCACACTTGAAGATATCCTAGAAGAAATTATTGGTGATTTCACCACTAGTATTGCGCCAGATCATTCCAAAGAAGCAAATATTCAACAAGATGGCAGTGTCTTGGTTGATGGCAGTGCTAACCTTAGAGAATTGAATAAAGAAATGGATTGGCATTTTCCGACCGAAGGTCCAAAAACACTAAATGGACTTATATTAGAGCACTTAGAAGACATTCCAGACGCAAACATCAGTGTTCGTCTTTATGGTTATCCTATAGAGGTTATTGAAATTAAAGATAACATGGTGAAAACCGTGAGAGTATTACCAGCTTATTACAGCATGCCACCTGAAGAAGACACGAATTAACCGTAAATTTTCCTAGCGCGTAAAATTACTTTCCGTATTAAGATTGTTTTTGTGCACGCTTGAGTAGGATGGCTTGCTTCATTTTCTCTACGTTTTCGTTAAGTTTTGCTAAGCGCACGTAAATATTCTCCAACTCATCATCATGAGTTAGTTGCGATTGTTCCACGTGCTGCTGCAATGCCTGCTGTAAGTAAGCAGGTAAACTTTTACTAGACATAGGCCTCCCCTCAGATTTTTATCGGAATAAAACGCAAAAACTGTAGGATATTGAAGCGGAATTTAGCAGATATATTATTTAGGGGTGTATGTTTTAACGATGTGACCTTTCGACTCTTCAACATTATAGTCAATACAAACAATTGTACCGGTAGAAAACATTCTCAATTCATCTATTTCACACATCTCATCAACCAGATAACTGACAAATGGCATATGGCTAACTAAAAGCAATCCAGTAACATTTGGGTGTTGTTCAGCAAATTGGTCAATAGAATAATGTAATGCCTGACAATTGCCGCTAGGCACTAAATCTGAATTAGAGCGTATATCAACAATCTTTGTCGCAAGGTTTACTTGCTGAAATGTTTGTTGCGCCCTTACAAATGGGCTCACCATGGCGTGGCTTAGTGGTACCTTTGACTCTTCTGCAAACGATTGCAGCCAATTCCCACTTTGCTTAGCCTGAGAAATACCATAGTCATTTAACGGTCTTAATTGATCATTTTGCAAAGATGGTTTGGCTTCACCATGGCGCATCACAAAAATGTACATAATTGGTCCATATTACGAGAGCTTTCAACACAAACTATTGTGCAGATTGTTATGAATATCAATATTGCCTGAATTCAATTTCATATAGTAGAGTCGAAATGCAATAAAAACGATATGTTTTAGAGGTTTATTTTTTAATTTAGACAAAATAGCTGTTAAGGGTAAGTTAACTACTCATTTATTGAGATTTAAAGTCGATATGAATAATTAAGCACGAAAAATAAACAGGTTCAATTCGTTTCTACTTTTTCATTTTTCCAATTCGTCATTTTTTAATAAACAAATTCAGCCAGTTTATTTAAAAAAATTTTTATTGAGTTATGCTTGTTATCAAACTTCCAAGAAGGTGATCTAGTTGCAGCTAAGTATAAACGACAAACGGGCCTATCTACAGGTTACACTTGCCAATGGCCTGCGAGTATTATTAGTGAATGATGCTGATTGTCGAAAATCTGCAGCAGCAGTGTGCGTTCAAGCCGGACATTTTGATGATCCGGCTGATATTCATGGCCTAGCCCATTTACTTGAACATATGCTATTTAATGGCAGTGAGATGTTTCAAGATGCAGACAACTTAGATAAATTCCTTTCGCCCCATAGCGGCAGTGTTAACGCTTATACCGGCACGGAATTTTCGAATTACCATTTCGATGTATCACATACATATTTGCCAAAGGGGCTGCAGCGGTTTGCTGACATGCTGTTTAACCCGCTATTTAGCAAAAAGGCAATCGACAAAGAAATAAAAGCCATTGATGCTGAGTTCAACTTAAAAATACATGACGATTTACGACGCCTCTACCAAGTACACAAAGAAACATGCAATCCAAATCACCCATTTAGTAAATTTTCAGTGGGTAACGGAGAAACGTTCTGCGCGCACTCCATAGAAAAAATTCAAAGTGCGCTAATTGAGCTGCATAAAAAGCACTATATACCCAACAATATGACCTTATGTGTTGTCAGTAACATGTCTTTAGAAGAACAACAAAAATGTGTAGAAGACAGGTTTGGCACAATCAAATCTGGTAGTGATTTTGAGCGCCCCACGCCACCACCTTTGTATTTGCCAAACCAGTTGGGTGTCAAAATAAGTATTAAACCGATCAAAGATGCGCGCCGCTTAATAATTAGTTTCGCATTACCAGACATGCAACATTATTGTGATTCAAAACCACTGGAATTTATTAGTCATTTATTAGGGGATGAGGGTAAAGGTAGTCTACTGACGCATTATAAGCGCATGAATTGGGCGACTAACCTAAGTGCTGGAGGCGGCATCAATGGAACTGGCTTCAAAGATTTTAATGTCAATTTACAACTTACTGAAGTCGGCAAAGACAATATTTCAGAAGTGCTAAATAGTCTATTTTATTACCTCAAGCTCATTCGCAATAATGCACTTGACGAATGGCGCATTAAAGAGAAAGCCATTTTAGGAAAATTGGCTTTTGACCACATCGAAAATGCAAAACCCTTAGATGACGCAGTACAATTTTCCAATTTAATGTTTCACTACCCTGAAGCCGATATTTTAACAGGTGATTATTTAATTACCGATTTTTCAGTGCAACCAATTGAGACTTGCTTAACTTTCATGAGTCCAGAGAATATGCGCTTGAAGTTAATCAGTAAAGACGTGCAAACAAACAAAGTTGCACGTTGGTACGAAACCCCTTATGCGATTGAATCTATAGATGGGAATTTATTAAAAGCACTGTCGACACCTAGCGACCTCGATGACGTTCATTTGCCTCCCCCCAATCCATACATAACAGAATCCTGTGAACTGGTAGACGTGGATGACAAATATCTCTTACCTAGCAAAATTTTGCATGAGCAAAACTTACAGGTATGGTTTGCGCAGGATTCACTGTTTAGTCAACCCAAAGGAGATTGCTTTATTTCGTTTGATTGCGAGGCAGTTACCCAAGGGGCCAAAATTTCGGCCTACAAGCGTTTATGGGTTGCATTGATGGTGGAGCATTTAAACGACCAATTTTACCATGCCGGTGTTGCTGGGTTGCATTATCATTTGTATGCGCATCAAGGTGGTTTTTCTATTCACACAAATGGTTTTTCGCACAACCAACTTGAACTCAGTATAAATATTTTAAATCAAGTGATGGCCGACGTTGATCTAAAACCGCTGTTTGAACAGGTAAAACACAAACAACTTCAAAACTTACAAAATTCACTATTAAATAAACCGATTAACCGTTTGTTTTCGCGGCTTTCAGGCTTAATTCAGCGCTTTACTTATGCGCCACTAGAATTATTACCACTGGTTGAAAATGCCACAATAGAAGATATCTACTGGCTCAAAGAGCAATTATTTAAAAATTACTCGGTTGAGGCGTTTGTGTTTGGCAATTGGACAATGCAACAATCTAAGCAGTTTGCAAGTAGATTGAAAGATATGCCTAAACCTAGTCAAACGGGAAGTCAAATAAAGCGTGAAGTAGTTGATTTAAAGCATACTATTCACTATAAAAATCAGGTAATGAGTCAACACCCAGATTCTGCAGTAGTGCTTTATTTACAAACACCTACAGCCTCAATTAAAGATGTTGCGTTAACCATTTTAGTGGAACAGCTATTGGCCTCACCCTTTTTTCATGAAATTCGAAATGAAAAACAATTAGGTTACTTGGTTGGCAGTGGTTATTTACCCCTTAATCAACACCCCGGCATGGTTTTTTATGCACAATCACCTAATTTCAGCGCGAAACAAATTTTGATTGAAATACAGAGTTTCCTTGCACAAATCACTGCAAGCATAGATGACTATGAAGAAGTTTGGTCGCACGTTAGAACCAGCGTGTCTAAACAGTTGCAAGGTAATGACACCAATCTAACCGCTAAAGCACAAAGGTTATGGCTTGCCATTGGTAACCAAGACCTTGAGTTTAATTTACAGACAGCAATAGCAAAAGCCCTTTTTTCATTAACCTTTGACGACATCAAGACCTTCTGTCAACTACTGATAGCGCCTGCAAATGTTGGGACCCTCGTACTATATTGTTGTGGAGATAAAAATAAGCCGGAAGATATTCCAGCAGATGGCAAAGAGATCGATGATTTAACGGCGTTTAAACATCAAGCAAGTTACATTATCTAAATTTTGAGGTTGCGCAAAGTGACATGGCGCTTAACTACCATCACTTCCAATTTGCATGTTCCTGACTTTTTAAACCAGTATTTTAGAACGGTTTTTAAACGAAAATGTAAATATTTGTTATTTAAACGGTAAAGAAGTCACTCAGAACTTGTACAGTGCACTTAAATTGGGCATATTAGCTACCTTAGTTCGTCACATTGTCATTGCTTTTTATGAAAATAATAATAATAAAAAAACAAAATGCATTTGAGATAGGTGAAACATCGATTTGAGACGATTATTTCAGTCTACTGGGCTAATCGCATTAATCATGCTTTTGTCCTTATCCTATTCTAAATCCTACGCCAATGTAGCAGATATTCAGCTTCGTAATTTCTCGGTGCAACAAGGCCTGTCTCAAAGAACCGTTTTAGATATTATTGAAGATAAAGATGGATACATTTGGTTCGCCACAGTCGATGGCTTGAACCGTTTTGACGGCACAGATTTCAAACAATATACCCCTAAATTACCAGACGAAAAACAGTTTCCCATTGAAGTGATTCGAAAATTATTTATCGATTCCAACAATAACCTATGGTTTTCAAGTATGGGGGCAATTGCCAGGTACCTACCGGAAAAAGATGATTTCCAAGTGTATGGCCGAAAGAACTCTAATTTAAAATCCAATATATTTTGGGCTATTGGTGAAACCAAACAAGGTAAATTACTTTTTTCAGGTGAAACATCACTTTACGAATATAACCCAGAATTAGATGACTTTACTGTCGTTGAATTTAGTAACGGTGCTAAATTAAATGACTCAGTAAGAACTATTTACGCTGAAGACGATATTATTTGGTTAGGTACTGAAAAAAGCGGCATTTATGCTATCGACCCAAAAACTAACTATTTATACAATTTACAAGAGAAAAACCCCTGGAATATTCAGTTAAATGCGAAAACCCTGTTTGATATAGTAAAAATTGATAACCAGTATTGGTTAGGTACTTCGGTTGGCGCTATTGTTTTATCAGAAGATTACCAGATAGAGTTACAACTGGATGCCTTGCGAAATGATCAACTGAAAATTATTAACAACACTGTTCGTACCATAGTACAAAGCGATGATGGCAACGTTTGGTTAGGTACCACAGATGGTATCAGTATTTATGATAGTAGAGAGCAGTCAGTATTTTCCATTGACCGAGATAATGGGAAATACATAGGGTTAATTAACACAATCATTATTAAAGCTTATAAAAGTAGTAATAATTCAATTTGGTTTGGTACACATGCGGCAGGTCTTTTCCAATATCATAAATTGTTTTCCGCGATTAAACATTTCAAAATAGTTAATGATAATTTGCCGGGCATTAGTAATAGTGTCTGGGGGTTTGCAGATAACGGTGATAAAACTATATGGATAGCTCCGTTAAGTGGAGGAGTCAGTCTATATAATATCCAAACAGGTGAATTTAGACGCTTTTTGCAAGAATCCACTACTCTCGTCTGGGATGTGGAGGTTGATGCAGAAAAACGCTTGTGGCTGGCCACTGATACCGGTATTCATGTTTATGAATTCAAAGATGACAATTTAAATCATGTAAAAACGTTATTTTCAGGAACACCGATAACCGAATTAGAGCCGATGCAAGAGCAGTTCTGGGTAAAAGACATTAAGGAGCATTCTTTTTTAGTCGATGCTAAAGACCTAGCCAAAACGCCAACAAAAATATCTTATAAAGGCTTGAATAGTGGAGTGATAGCCCAACTGCTTTTAGATAGCCAAAACAATATATGGCTAAAAACTGATGCAGGCATTGTTGTTACCGATCAAAACTACGCAAACTCTACTCGTATCTTATTACAAAACAATTTAGACGAAGATCAACCCGTGGTTTATAACGTTCATGAAACGGCTGATGCGTTTTGGGCGTCCACAGGAAAACACGGAATTTTCAAACTTGATAAAAAAACATATGCCCCGATAGAACAGATCCACCCCCGTGGATATAACGTGAGAGGCATTGTCGTAAATTCCGTACTAGATACCCAAAATCAAACATCGGTATGGCAATGTAGTCAATCAGAAATTTGGCAAATTTCATTGGAAACAGGTGAGATATTACAGTTAATTCCTCGACAAACTTTGGATTACAATGATTTGAACCAAGGCGCCACCTTGATGACAGCAGAAGGTATGTTGTTTTTTGGTGGCACAGATGGCTTCCATGTTTTTAATCCCCAAAAACTCACAGATTTAACGCTGGGAAATAGCGGAACAGCATCCCCCTTACCAACTTTAAGTCCGCCCAAAATCACTGAATTATGGATTCACAATAAACCTGTGGCTATCGGTGTTGAAGGCTCGCCATTAACTAAACCCTTGAGTTTAACTAGTTCTATCTCTTTGTCTTACGAAAACATTCCATTTACTTTGTATTTCGATCATATCAATTCGTTGTATCAAAATGAGTTGAACTATCGTTATCGATTACTGGGTTGGCGAGATACCTGGATTGAAACCGGCAATAATGGAAGGTTTGCTTCCTTTTCCATTGAAACCTATGGAAACCATGTTTTTGAAGTCCAAGGACGTATTGGTGATGGGCCTTGGTCCAAGACCGCAAGACTTAACATAATGATTTCACCGCCGCTTTGGCTAGATACACCAGCCATGGCGTTGTATGGATTGTCAGCCATTCTTGTATTATTGCTGATGTTACGGCAATACAGGCGTAAACTGGCGGTACAAAATGCCATTAAAGAAAGTGAAGAACGTCTAAAGCTTACCCTTTGGAGCAGTGGAGATGAACTCTGGGATTGGGATGTTTACCGAGGGCAGGTATATCGTGCCAATACATGGGGAACGATGGATTTTCCACAAGACGACATTCGTTCGAACAGTTCCTATCAAGCCAATATCCATCCCAATGATATGTTACGGGTTCAAGAAGCGCTAAAGACCCACATCGATAAAAAATCGGACTATTTCCAAGTTACCTATCGAGCTCGCACATTTAAAGGTGATTGGGTTTGGATTTTAGATAGAGGGATGATTGTCAAGCGGGATAATAATGATCAGCCGATTAGGATGACTGGTACCCTTAAGAATATCAGTCATTTAAAACAAGCCGAAGAACAGCTTAAACTTTACGAACGTTCAATTGAAACCATTTCTGACGGTGTGTTTATTGCCGATACAACCTTCCGCTTTATTTCAGTTAATCAGTCTTATTGTAATTACACCGGTGAAACCCGTGAGCAGGGTTTAGCTAGCTATCTTAAATTCAATCAATACCCGGAAGCTTTCACCGAGGAAGTGAAAAAAGCACTGCGTCAAAAAGGCAATTGGAATGGCGAAGTTGAATCTAGACGCGCCAATGGCGAACGCTATGAAATGGAATTGAATGTCGATGCGATCCATGGAGAAGATGGCAAAACAACTCATTATGTGGGTGTATTTTCGGATATCACTTCTCGTAAAAGCACCGAAAAAGAATTGTTGAAATTGGCCAATACTGACCCACTAACAGAAATGCCCAATCGATCTTTTTTCCAAGCTAGCCATCACAACCTAGTGCGTAAAGATGTGCCCCATGCGTTAGTGTGTTTAGACATGGACAACTTCAAAAAAATCAATGACTCTTTAGGACACCAAACTGGTGATATTTTGATCAAGCAAATTGGTAAAAGGCTGCAAAAAATTACCGGCACCAATGCAACATGTTACCGCTTAGGCGGCGATGAATTTAGTATTCTAGTCGACCGCGAAGAAGATATGCAGCGCATTAACCATTATGCCCAGCGTATTTTAGATCAGATGGCCCACCCGTTTTTGATTAACAAACAAGAATTTGTTTTAGGGGCAAGTGTTGGTATCGCTTTCTATCCTGAAGATGGTACTTCAACTCAAGAGCTGTTAAAAAATTCTGATACTGCGATGTATTTTGCCAAAAATGCTGGCGGCAACAAATACCAATTCTTTAGCGGTGAAATGAACCAAAATGCAGTTCGCCAATTACAAATCGAAAACCTTATCCGCTATGGTTTGAAAGATGACTTGTTCACTGTTTTCTATCAACCTAAAGTTGATATCGCCACCGGCAGACTTGTAAGCATGGAAGCCTTAGTACGTTTTGAACACCCCGACAAAGGTATTGTCAGCCCAGCACAATTTATTCCCTTAGCAGAAGAAACGGGTCAAATCATTGACATTGGCGAGCAAGTACTTCGCAAAGCCTGTGAAGATACTAAACGTTGGGTTTCACAAGGGTTATTCACTGGGCGTGTAGCAGTGAATATCTCGGCTCGGCAATTTGAATTGCCGGATCTTGATGATCGTATTTCCCGTATACTACAAAAAGTAGGCTTATCACCGCTCCATTTAGAGTGTGAGATAACGGAAGGCACGCTAATGCAAAATCCAGAGCAAGCCTTGCAAATGATGCAAAGATTGCGTGAGAAGGGCATACACCTCGCGTTAGACGACTTTGGCACCGGCTATTCATCTTTAGCCTATTTGAAGAAGTTCCCGCTCAATACGCTGAAAATAGATAAAGCTTTTATTGATGACATCGCTATTAGTAGCGTAGACAAACATATGACCGCAGCAATAATTAATATTGCCCACAATCTAGGGTTAAAAGTAGTTGCTGAGGGCGTAGAACAAGAGAAACAGCTCGAAATTCTGAGCCTTTATGATTGTGAAATGTTGCAGGGCTACTTATATAGTAAACCCTTAAATGCCAAAAAGTTTGAAAAACTGTTGGCCGAAAATGTCCACATTAGCCAATTAATCGGCACGAATTAACCTACACTCCGGTTAATTCGTTATCTTCTAGGTATCACCAACCCGCTCGCTTGCTGACTAACAGTCAAAATTCCAACGCCAGAATATCGACTTTTGATATTAGTTGTGGAATTGACGTCCAATGATGAACTCTTAATTTTTAAAAAATCCTGCAAAAACAACAAAAATCCCAAACCATTGAATTATAGGGTTAATTTATCTGAATGTGAGGATTTCAACGCTCTAATCGGTAAAATATTTCAGCAAAAGTTAAAGTTGGCATATTCCTCGCAGATATATAAATGATTGACAAAAAATTGTCAGTTATAAAATTAAAATAATACAGAAGTATCAAAGAGGAACCGAAAGATGTTAAAAGCTTATGCTGTAGCACTAATGCTAACTACGACACCTACAAGCGCAAACTTAGATGGTGCCAATATAACCGAACAGCAAAAAACTGTATCGACTAGTTCAGACAAAGTCCTTAAGCCTGGTGGCGGTATTGGATTCGACACTAACAAGGTTCTTAAGCCTGGTGGCGGTATCGGATTCGATAATAATAAGGTTCTTAAGCCTGGTGGCGGTATTGGTTTTTAAGTGCTAATGCATTGGATTTTAGAATATGACAAGGACAGTATTTGAAAAAAGAGAGGTTATCCTCTCTTTTTTTTATGCCCTACACTCTTAGCAGAGAATTATTAAAACCACGAGATTGACGCAAAGCGACTCGTTGAGAAATTGAAAACATTGGTAAGATCATGGGACCAAACATAAGCCCTGCTAACGCCCACTTTTTAGCTGGTAACGCACTTTTGAAAGCTTCAACATAGTAATATACGCTAAACACTAAACAACTTATTATCGCTAAAATCATTTTCGCCCGCCTATGCATAGTTTCAATCGCGCAAATTATACTCAAGCAAACTTACAAAACTAGTAGTTTTAGAGGTTTCAACTAAAAAAGCCGAGCAAAGCCCGACTTTTAACAATTTAATTACAAAAACAAACCCTTTAAGTAGACAATTCATTTACCAGTAATTTACATTCCATCAATAGATTCAGCAGCTCAATAGAAGGTTTCATCATTATCCGCCATCTCAACCAGTTTGGTTGCTGGAAGATATCTATCACCGAATTTACTGCTGTAATATTGTAAACGCTCGACAACAAATTTTGCGCCAAGCTTATCCATGTAATGGAAAGGACCACCAAGAAATGGCGGAAAACCAATACCAAAAATAGCGCCAATGTCACCATCTCGTGGATTACGAATCACACCTTCATGCAAACACATTGCCGCTTCATTTAGCATTAACATTACGCAACGTTCAGATATTTCAACTCCGCTCATGCGTTGTTCTGGTTTTATGCCCAAAAGCTCATAAACACTTTCATCAACTTCTTTTCCTGAATTCTTTCCGGAATAAGCGTAAAAACCACGTTTGTTCTTTTTGCCTTTACGATCATCAGCAAGCACCTTATCGAATGCATCTGCTGACTTAAATCGGTCACCAAATTGAGCCATTAAAATAGGTATTATTTTCGTGCCTACATCTATACCAACTTCATCTAACAACTTAACAGGCCCCACTGGGAAACCGAATTTAACTAAGGATTTATCAATATGCTCAATTGGCTCACCGGATAAGAGTATATTTGCCGCTTCATTCATATAAGGAGCTAGAATACGGTTGACGTAAAAGCCAGCTCCATCTTTAACCACAATAGGTGTTTTACCCTGTTTACGAGCCAGCTCCACCGTAGTTGAAATGGTTTTATCTGAGGTTTTATCATGGGCAATAACTTCAGCAAGCGGCATCTTGTCTACCGGTGAAAAGTAATGCAATCCAATAACTTGTTCTGGTCGAGCAGCCTTTTCAGCTATTTGAGCAATGGGAATTGACGATGTGTTAGAGGCAAATATCGTATTTTCATTACAATTCGCCTCTACATCACAGACCATGGACTGTTTTAACGCTAAGTCTTCAAAAACGGCCTCAATCACCACATCGGTATCTTTAAATCCTGCGTAATCAACACTCCCAGTCAATAAAGACATTTGCTGCTGCATTTCAGACTTTCGCATAAACCGGCGTTTAACCTTTTTATTTAAAAGATCAAAGGAGTATTTCATCGCATTAGCGACTCCCTCAGACCGGATATCTTTAATTCTGGCGGGTAACCCTGCTTTAGTAGCGGTAACAAACGCGATACCACCGCCCATCAATCCACCACCTAAGATACCCACTTTTTTCAACTGTCCAGGCTCAACACCGCTAACACCTGTTTCTTTTTTCATTTCCGTAGTTGCGAAAAAGATATTACGCAGTTGTTCAGATTCAGGGGTCATAACCAAATAAGCAAAGTTCTTAGCTTCTACCGCCATCCCTTCCTGTATGCCTTTATCAAAGCCTGTTTCAATACAATCAATAATTAATTCAGGAGCGGGATAATTGCCCTTAGTTTTACTTATGGTTTGTTTTCTTGCTTGTTTGAAAAGAGTATTTCGTCCAATTGACGTTTTTTCTAAGAATTGGCTCGCTAAATTCATTTTAACGGGTGTGCGTTGCGGTTTTGACTTCAACGCCATTTCTGTGGCCACCTCGAGCAGAATCGAACGTGGAACCATATCATCAACAATACCGTATTTTAGTCCTTGCTTAGCTCGTACTGCAGCACCAGTGAGCATCATTTTCATCGCTTGCTGGATACCAATTAATCGCGGCAAACGTTGCGTGCCGCCGCTTCCTGGAAGCAACCCAAGTTGCACCTCAGGCAAGCCCATTTGGGTTATTTTATCGTCAGTACATACTCTTGAATGACAAGCTAAGGCCAACTCAAGACCGCCACCTAGTGCCGGACCATGAATTGCAGCGACAAAATGCACTCGCATGTCTTCTATACGCTGAAAGATTTGTTGTCCGCCTGTGGCAATCGTCTCGACATCCTGAGCAGTCTCACAAGAGGCTAACATACTAATATCAGCACCCGCTATAAAGGAGTTTTCTTTGCCACTGACAACCACCACCCCCTTAATTTTACTATTGCTTTCGATTTCATCTAGCATTACTGAAATTTGATCTGCAAATTCCATTTTTAGCGTGTTCATCGACTCGCCAGGCACATCAATAGTTAATATAGCAACGCCATTGTCTTGTAGATCTAGAGTAAAGGCGCTATTTTGCTGAGATACTTTAGTCTCTTCAGATACTTGGCCCGCTTGAGTTAGTTCAGTTTCTTTATTCGCATTATCCACGTAATTCCCCTTACTCTGTTTCAACAATCATTGCAGCACCAAGGCCACCTGCAGCACACGCAGTCACTAAACCTGCACCACCGCCTTTGCGGTTAAGATCATTTAGCATTTGAGTGATCATCCGCGTACCGGTTGCTGCAAATGGGTGTCCGTAAGCAATTGAACTTCCCATTTGATTGAACTTGTCCATATCTATTTCACCAGTGGCTTTACTTCGCCCTAGCTTTTCTTGTGCAAATTTGTCGCTTGCAAACATTTTGATATTTGCCAGTGTTTGCGCAGCGAACGCTTCATGCATTTCTATTAATGTTAGGTCGTTTAAGGTCATCCCTGCTCTGTCCAATGCAATTGGTGACGCATAAGATGGTCCCATCAACATATCTTCCCAAACGTCTATGGCAGCAAACGCATAACTACGAATGTACCCTAACGGTTTATAGCCTAATTCTTTTGCGCGGCTTTCCGTCATCATCACGATTGCAGATGCGCCATCGGTTAATGGTGTTGCATTGGCAGCGGTTACTGTACCGTGTTTTTTATCAAAAACAGGGCGAAGCTTGGCATAGCCTTCTAACGTTGAATCGAAGCGCACATTGTTATCTTTTTCCAATGCCCCTTTGTATGGTTCGGCGTAAGCTGTCATGACTTCATCGTCTAAAAAGCCTTCATTCCAGCTCTTAGCTGCCAAGGAATGAGAACGATGAGCTAAGGCATCTTGTTCCTGTCGTGAAATGTTATGGGTTTTAGCCATTTGCTCGGCTGTCTGTCCCATTGATAAACCAGTGGAATATTCAGCTACTGCGGGCGGAACAGGCAATAAATCTTTGAATCCAAGCTTTTTAAACACATTCCACTTCTGACCAAGTGTTTTGGTTTTTTGCAGATCGGTAAGCGCTCTAGCAAGAGGTTTTGAAACCCCAATAGGCGACACTGAAGTTGAGTCAGCTCCGCCAGCAATACCAACGGCGATGTTTCCTGCCATCATAGATTCAGCAATATTGACTGTGGCTTGAAAACTAGTCGCACAAGCTCTGGAAACGGAATACGCATCAGTATGCACGTTCATGCCAGTGCCAAGTACAATTTCTCTAGCAATGTTTGGCGCTTCAGGCATTTGCACAACTTGGCCATAAACAAGTTGCTCCACTAAATTGGGATCCAAATTATTGCGTGTAATCATCTCGTTGACGACTAATTTCCCCAAATCAACAGCGGGTACGCCATGAAAATAAGTCGCCATTTTCGCAAAAGGAGTCCGTAGACCCGCCACTATAGCGATCCTATCGCCACTGCGAGTAGTAACTGTTTGTTTTGCTGACATTATTTGTCCTCGTATTTTTGCCGGCCAGAGTGGTCTGACCTGTAATGTATGAGCCAATTGTACAGAGTGTTAGATAAAATTCAAATTCTAGTTAACAAATTAGCTTTTCGCATAGATTCCCGATTAATTTGGCAATTTGTAACATTGTATTTCGAAAAGGGAACCTTATATAAAAGGATGTGTCACTATGTAGCACCAAATGCACATCGCATTTATCTGATGTACACCCTTTTTCATCGTAGTTAGGACAAATTAATGGCAGTTGAACAATTCAAGCGATTACAAGCGTATCTTGATTCGCAGGTGATCGGACAAAACAACCTAACCCACAACATTATGATCGCCTTGTTGGCAAATGGGCATTTGTTGGTTGAAGGCCCTCCAGGTTTGGCTAAAACACGAGCGGTAAATGCTTTAGCGCAGGGGATTGAAGGTGATTTTCACCGTGTTCAATTTACGCCCGACCTGCTTCCTGCCGATTTGACCGGGACTGATATTTATCGTCCTGAAACCGGAGAGTTCGTTTTTCAGAAAGGTCCTTTGTTCCATAACTTAGTACTTGCTGACGAAATCAACCGAGCACCGGCTAAGGTTCAATCAGCATTACTTGAAGCCATGGCAGAAAAACAAATCACCGTGGGTAATAAGACCTACCCTCTTTCAGATTTATTTTTGGTAATGGCAACTCAGAACCCGATTGAACAAGAAGGTACCTATCCATTACCTGAAGCTCAGCTAGACCGCTTTTTAATGCACTTAGAAATTGATTATCCTGGGGCCGAGACAGAGTTAGAGATTTTGCGTTTAACGCGGGATGAAGCCATTGGCAGTCAAAAAATCAATTCTGATATTATGAATCAAGCGGATATTTTTGCGGCACGTAAAGAAGTATTGCAGATTCATTTAGCAGAATCTTTAGAAAAGTATCTTGTAGAGCTCATCATTGCCACTCGGACACCGGAAAAATATGATCCACAACTGGCTAATTGGATTGAATTTGGAGCCAGTCCACGGGCAACCATTGCGTTAGATAAGTGCGCAAGAGCACATGCTTGGTTAATGGGGAGAGACTTTGTGGGTCCCGATAATATTCGTGCAGTATTCCACAATGTATTACGCCACAGGTTATTACTAAGCTATGAAGCCGAGGCTGAAGGCGTCGATGCGAATCAGCTATTAGACCGTATTTTAACGCTTGTTCCAGTACCATAGACCTTATCCTATGCAAGATGTATCAAACTGGTTGACCCGGTTAAATGCTGATGGTGTTAGTTTAAACATCAAACAGCTACTGTATTACCAAAAAAAGACTAGCCTACTCAACTTGGCGCCCCGTAAAACCATCCAATCAAAATTGGCGGGAAGTTATTTGGCGAAAACCAAAGGCCGGGGAATGGAGTTTGATGAAGCGCGACATTATCAACCTGGTGACGATATACGAGCCATTGATTGGCGAGTCACCGCCCGTTCTGGAAAAACCCATACAAAGCTATATAGGGAAGAAAAAGAACGCCCCATTTTTATTTTGGCAGATCTATCGCCTAACATGCACTTTGGCACTCAATTACTCTATAAGTCGGTGCAAGTTGCTCATTTAGCGGCATTGATTGCATGGTCTGCGACAAATCGTGGCGATCGAATTGGTGGCCTGGTGTTTAATCAACACCAACACCGAGAATTCAAACCACTGACTAGGAAAAAGGCTGTTCTAGGATTACTACACGGATTAGTAGAGGTTCATCAACCTGATGATTTACAACCTGGAAACTTCCAATTTTCTGATGCTTGTGCACGCTTGAGAAGACTAGTTCACCCTGGTAGCTTAGTCTTTGTACTAAGTGATTTTCAAAATCTCAACGAAGCAGCGAAACAGCACCTGAGTCGTATATCAAGGCACAGTGAAGTAGTGGCTTATTCCATCACCGACCCCTTTGAACATGATTTGCCCAAAGTATCAAATTCACAAACGGTTGAAGTTACCGATGGCGTTGATCAGCAAACGTTAGTGTTAGGAGAAAAAACCGTTTCTCAACAATATCATCGATCTCATCAACGTCAATTTGAACAAATATCACGCACCTTGCAGCAATGCAAAACCCAGTTATTAAATGTTAGTGCTGCGGTTCCTATCGAACAACAGCTAGTTGAAAAGCGTGGAGAAATTGCATGAATCCGCTAGATCAGTTAGCCGACATTCAACTTCCCCAAGAGGTCAGTATCTGGCCTTTAGCCTGGGGATGGTGGGTATCAGCTATTTTGGTTTTGTTAATCTTAGTTAGCATTATTTATGGCGTTCGACACTACATACTTCATCGTCGAGCCAAAAAAGCAGCACTTTTGGCGCTATCAGCTATCGATTTAAACCAACAAAATGCGATTTCGCAAATCAATATTGTGCTAAAACGAGCGGCCTTAAGTTATTTTCCTCAAGAGCAAATAGCCTCGCTTCACGGGCAACAATGGAGCGCATTTTTAAGCAGTCAATTATCTGCAAAACAACAACAGAGTTTTCAACATGAAATTCAAGAATTTGTTGATTTACTGTATCGAGATGCGCCTAACAAAGATGTTAATAAAGCGGCCCTAACGGCTAAAACGTGGTTGCAATCGGCATTACCACCTAAACGAAAATCCAATCGCCCGGTGCTGATTGAGGAGGCTCCTAATGTTTGAGTTTGCTTGGTGGTGGGCATTGTTCGCATTACCGTTGCCGTTGCTTGCATTGTTACTGCCCAAAAAGGAAAGACAGCAAGGAGCTGCTTTACGCGTCCCAGCGTTAACGGCAAATTTGGCAACCAATAACAAAAAAACCGGCCCGAATCGAATCAATTTGATAATCGCCATTTTGGCCTGGATAGCATTAGTTATCGCAGCCGCTCGTCCACAATGGTTAGGCGAGCCTGTTAACATTCCATCTGAAGGACGGGATTTAATGCTAGCGGTAGATTTATCCGGCAGTATGAATCAAGAAGATATGGTGGTGAATGGCCGTCGAGTAAATCGCTTAATCATGATTAAAAGCGTACTCAGTGATTTTATCGAAAGACGGGTTGGTGACAGGTTAGGTTTAATATTATTTGCCGACACAGCTTATTTACAAGCTCCACTAACCTATGACAGAAAAACGGTTGAGCAACTGCTACTTGAAAGTCAGATTGGCTTAGTTGGCGAACAAACGGCAATTGGCGATGCAATTGGATTGTCTATAAAACGTTTTGCCAACCGAGAAGAATCAAACAAAGTGATCATTTTATTGACCGACGGACAAAACACTGCGGGCAATATTACTCCGGCACAAGCCAACGAACTGGCCATAAACAATGATGTAACCGTATACACGATAGGGGTTGGCGCAGATTCTATGATAACCCAAGGTTTTTTTGGGCAGCGTCGAACGAACCCATCGAGAGATTTGGATGAAAAAATGCTAACTGAACTTGCCGAGTCCACGGGCGGCCAATACTTCAGAGCCAAAGATACCCAGTCTTTACAGCAAATTTATTCTATTTTGGATGCTCTAGAGCCCATTGAACGAGAAAACCGCCAGATGCGCCCGTTGCAAGCGTTATATTTTTATCCGCTAGCATTGGCACTTATTTTCAGTTTTTTAATTGCTTTAAATAGTTCTCTAGGATGGATAAAACAACGATTTTTGGGGAGGCTACAATGATTAATTTAGACAGCTTCCATTTTTTACGACCTGAATGGTTTTTTGCATTAATCCCACTGCTGTTATTACTGATTTTATTGATGAACATACACAGACGTCAATCTGGTTGGCAGTCAGTTGTAGCAAGTCACCTTTATCAGCACCTTATATCTGAAAAAGGCAACAGCCAAAGGCGTCCACCATTAAGCTTAGTGGCTTTAGGCTGGATAATTGCCGTTACCGCGTTGGCTGGACCAAGCTGGGAAAGGCTCCCTCAGCCGGTTTTTCAACTCAATGCTGGCAAAGCAGTAGTGCTAGACATGTCCATGTCGATGCGCTCCACAGACTTAACGCCAGACAGATTGACCCGTGCAAAATACAAAGCTATTGATTTAATTAATGAAATTTCTGAAGGTGATGTTGGATTAGTCGCCTATGCGGGCGATGCTTTTACCATTAGTCCGTTAAGTTCAGATGCGCAGAACCTAACAGCTTTACTACCAAGCCTAACGCCAGAAATTATGCCGGTATCAGGCAGTGAACCCTATCTAGGTCTCAAAATGGCGGCCGAATTACTCAAAAATGCTGGTTTTTTAGAGGGCGATATATTTTGGATAACCGACGGTGTGGAAGTTTCACAATTAGCCGAATTGAATACTTATATTGAAAGCCTTCCCTATCGTATTTCCATTTTGGGAGTGGGCACAGCTGAAGGTGCTCCTATTCAATTGCTTGATGGTGACTTTTTGAAAGACAATAGAGGCGCCATAGTTATCCCTAAAATGGATGCACAAATATTGTCAGGTTTAGCCCGCAAAAGCGGTGGAAAGTTTTATGCGATTACAGCAAATGACAGTGATATTAAATATTTAACGGAGCAAAGCCTGATAAATCACGAAACAATTTCAAACAAAGATGACAATGAACAGTTTGGTGATGAATGGCAAGAAGCCGGTCCTTATCTGCTTTTGCTGTTGTTACCGCTCGCCGCTTTGGCTTTTCGAAGAGGTTATGTTGCGATATTTTTAGTTACCTTGGTAACCAGTTCATTGGCGCCCCAACCCGCCTTTGCAAATACCTGGCAAGACTGGTTTAAAAACAGAGATCAACGCGGTTTAGAGTCTCTGCAAAAGCAAGATTATGAGCAAGCAGCAAACGAGTTTGAAAGTCCTATGTGGCAAGGCGCAGCGCTTTACAAACAAGGTAATTATCAAGCCGCTTTGGATGCATTTTCAAAAGCTGAAGGCCCACAAGCACTATACAATCAAGGCAATGCACTGGCACAGTTGGGCGAATTAGATGAGGCCATACAAAGGTATGATGAAGCTCTTGCGCAACAACCTGATCATGCAGATGCGTTGAAAAACAAAGAGATACTCGAACAACTAAAAGAACAGCAAGAGCAAGAACAACAAAACCAACAGCAAGATCAACAAGGTGACGACTCTGAAGAGCAGCAATCTGAAGATCAACAGTCGCAGCAACAACAAGACTCGCAAGATCAGCAGTCGCAGCAAGATCAACAGAACCAAGACCAGCAAAATCAAGAGTCTCAGCAAGAGCAGCAAGAGCAACAAAATCAAGAACAGCAAGATCAGTCTCAAAATGAACAAGATGCTGAACAAAACCAACAAGATGATTCCGAACAACAAGACGAATCTGAACAACAAAACGAGTCAGAGCAACAGCAGGACCCGTCACAACAAGAGCAACAGACTGAACAAGAACAGCAAGCTGCACAGCAGGTGCAAGAAGCAGAAGAATCAATGACGGATGAGGAGCGTGAAGAAATGCAAAGAATGCAAAATTTGCTCAATCGCGTCCCCGATGATCCGTCCTATTTACTCAAGCGCAAAATGCTGCTGGAAAATCAACAACGACGTCGTCAACGTACGCCAAGCCAGTCGAAGAGGAATTGGTAATATGTTAGTTAAATTGTTAACCCGCAAAACCTTATTGTTAACTTTATTGTTTTTCAGCTTACTGAGTATTACCAATGTGTATGCACAAGTTGAAAGTGTGACGGCAAGTGTCGATAAAAATCCAGCCATGGCAGATGAATCTATCGTGCTGTCTGTCGTCGCTTTTGGTAACCCAAATAATGATGCCTTTGACCCTAGCGTGTTAGAAGATGACTTCGTTGTGGGTCGAACGTCAGTGAGCACGCAAACGAGAGTAATCAATTTTGATACGACTCGCTCTACCACCTGGACGACAATTTTAATTCCACGCCAGCAAGGAACGTTTACAATCCCACCCTTCGATGTGGGAGGCAAAAAAACTCAACCGATAACGGTTAGAATACTACCTGTTTCAGCTGCCAGTAACAGTAAAGCACGAGAAGCTTTTATTACCGCAGAAGTCGATGTAGGCCAACCCTTTGTACAACAAATGGTGAAATATAAAGTCAAAATTCACCTTGCTACCAGTTTACAACGAGGCAGTTTGTCTGAGCCTTCTTTGGAAAACGCAGACATCAGCCTAATTGGTAAAGACAAAGATTATTCAGAAATTGTCGATGGTCAACGTTACCGGATAATTGAACGCAATTACGCAATTATTCCTCAGGCAAGTGGTCAAGTTAAAATAAAGGGACCGCTGTTTGAAGCTGAGGTTATTGATCGAACTCAAAATAGCTTTAG
The DNA here is from genome assembly GCF_040370605.1 of Aliiglaciecola sp. NS0011-25. NCBI lineage: Bacteria > Pseudomonadati > Pseudomonadota > Gammaproteobacteria > Alteromonadales > Alteromonadaceae > Aliiglaciecola > Aliiglaciecola sp. NS0011-25. The sequence continues at coordinate 94,264 of NZ_BAABWR010000014.1, read as the reverse complement.
TTACTTTAATCAGACGCGCCCTATCAATCGAGTTGCGCCCGACGTGGTTCTGGATGTTCAGCCTATTCCAGTTGATTTTAATGAGCATTGGTTACCCAGTGAATTTGTACAGTTGAATGAAGAATGGCAGCCTGACTTGTCACAAATAAAGGTGGGCGAACCTATTACACGAACGCTGACCTTATCGGCACTGGGTGTATCCGAACAACAATTACCGGAAATGACAGGAATATACCCACCTGATTTTAAAATCTATCCCGATCAAGCGACTACAGCGTCCGTTACTCGTGAAGACAACATTATTGCGCAACGTGTTGAAAATATAGCTATTATTCCAAATCGAGCGGGACAATTTGTTTTGCCTCCGGTGAAAGTAGCGTGGTTTAATACGTTAACTAAGCAAACTGAATATGCAGAATTACCCGCTCGAAGTATTGAAGTGGCTGCAGCCGCATCTTCTAATCAAACTGGTTTACCCCCTACTACCCCAAATCCGCTATTAGAAACACAGGCACCTACTAGTGTAGATTCCCAGACTCCAGGCCCATTAACGCCAACGGTGCAGACAGTCACAGTAACATCATTGTGGAGTATTAGTAGCTGGGTTTTATTAGCTATATGGTTGCTTACATTACTGATTTGGTGGTTTTCAAGTCGTTCGAAAAACGCTCCGCCCTTGGCCAATCAGGAAGTGAATACTAATAACCTAGAGTCTGAAAACTGGAAATTGCTAAAAGCGGCGTTAAAGAGTCATAAAATCGGCGAAATTTATCCTGCATTACTTAAATGGCAAACAAGCTTAGCAGTATATGGTGGCGCCAAATTATTAGATGAAAATGATATTTCAGACTCAGAATTACAAGATGAACTGAAATCAATGTTTGCCAGCCAATACGCGCAAGGTGACAAAAATTGGAAAAGTGATACCCTATTAAATGTATTAGCACGTTTACGTCAAGATATAATAAAAAATAAAAATAAGTCGCCTTCGTTGCAACCTTTATATGCATCCCAACGGGTTGCGCACTAACGTCAGGAAAATTACACCATGAAGACATTGAAATCATTTGTTCCGCTAAGCCTTATCTCACTTGCGCTAATGGCGTGCTCCGAACCGGCTCAAAACACAAATTCGGATACACAAGCTCAACTGCAAGAACAACAAAGCCAGCAAGTTAAGCTTAGTGAATCAGAAAGATTAGCTGCCTTTTTCGCTGACATGTTTGAAGAAGATTTGAAACGCTCCCCTATGTCCCAAAGTTATCTTGGTTATAAGTGGGATTACGATAAATGGGATGATATTTCAGATAACGCCGCAGACCAAGACATTACGATTTTACAACAACGTCTAAAAGCTTTAAACGAGTTCGATTCAGCGCAATTAAATCAGCAAGAAAAAATGAGCCTAGAAATTGCCAAAGTTGATATTCAACGTCGATTGGCAAATGACAAGTTTAGACATCACACTTACATCATGGACCAATTCCGCGCTTTTCATACAGTAGTGCCAAGCTTTTTAGTGAATATCCATAGAGTAAATGACGTTGAAGATGCGCAAGCGTATATATCACGATTGGAAAAAGTCGATGACCTTTTTGGGCAAGTGATAGAGCAATTAAAAATCAGACAAGAACTAGGCGTTTTCCCACCTAAATGGTCATACGACCAAATGATCCAAGCGTCGCATAACGTCATCAGTGGTAACCCTTTTATCGAGTCAGCTGAAGATTCCACCATTTGGAAGGATTTCCAAGACAAACTGAATGCATTAGATATTTCTAATGCCGAAAAGACTGGCATGATGAAACAAGCAAGAGATGCACTTCAAGAGTCTGTTTTACCTGCCTACCAAGCACTCATTGCAGAGCTAGAAATACAGCGTGAACTCTCCCCTGAAGGTGATGGTGTTTGGCGCTTACCTGATGGAGACAAATGGTATGACAACCGATTAGCCTGGTTTACAACCACCGATTTGAGCGCCCAGGAAGTTCACGAGATAGGTCTTAAACAAGTAGAACGTATTCACGACTTGATGCTTGAAATTATGGAGAAAGTCAATTTTGAAGGTTCTCTTCAGGACTTCTTTGTCTTTATGCGCACTAGTGATCAGTTTTATTATGCGAATGATGATACTGGCCGTGATCAGTACTTAGCTGATGCAACCGCACTCATCAACGAAATGAAAAGCAAGATCCCTGAATATTTTGGATTAATGCCACAAGCAGAAATGATTGTTAAGCGTGTCGAACCATTCAGAGAACAATCTGCCGGCAAAGCCTTTTATCAAAGCCCGTCAAAAGACGGTTCACGACCAGGAAGTTACTACGCGAATCTGTACAACATGAAAGATATGCCAACCTATCAAATGGAAGCACTAGCTTATCATGAAGGGATCCCTGGACATCACATGCAACGAGCGATTGCGCAGGAATTAGAAGGCATACCAGAGTTTCAAAAATATGTATCTTTTACGGCTTACACCGAAGGCTGGGGTTTATACTCTGAAGAACTCGCCAAAGATATGGGATTTTATCAAGACCCTTACTCTGATTTTGGACGTTTAGCAATGGAGCTTTGGAGAGCATGTCGTTTGGTGGTAGATACAGGGATTCATTCGCAAAAATGGAGCCGTGAACAAGCCATTCAATACCTCGTTGAGAATACGCCGAACCCCGAGGGAGATTCAGTCAAAGCGATTGAACGCTACATTGCAATGCCTGGCCAAGCCACGGCGTATATGATTGGTAAATTAAAAATCATGGAACTACGCGCCTATGCAGAGCAGACCCTTGGCGAAAAATTCGATATTCGTGGATTTCATGATGAAGTGTTAAAAGACGGTCCCGTGCCGCTTAATATATTAGAAGATAAGATTAAAGTGTGGGTTCAAAGCCAACAATAAATGAAGCTAAATTAGCTGTGACATTAAAAATCCGGGTAATACCGGATTTTTAATGCCCTAAACCCTGTCAATAGTTAGCTCCATAGGCTAAATTTATTGTCATAAACTTAAAAATAAATTCTTATACTAATCATAAACTTAATAAAAAAGGCTTGAGAACCTATGTTTTTTCGAAAGCAATCTGCCAATGACTCGGTCTCTGATGATGTGGTAGCAAAACAAAAACGGTATGAGGCGTTAGTACATAGCCTACATGCCGACATATTTAGGTACGCCTACTGGTTAGTAAAAGATAAAGCAGTGGCTGAGGATATTGTTCAAGAGACCTTTTTACGTGCTTGGAAATCATTAGATTCGTTAAAAGATGAAAAAGCTGCGAAGTCTTGGCTAATCACCATTCTTCGTCGCGAAAACGCTCGGCGATTTGAACGTAAACAGTTTGATTTAGTCGATATGGACGATGTGTCTTTAGAAGGTGATAATTTGTCAAACGAATTAGAAATTGAGTATCAAGAGCTCAGATTACTAATGGCAGGTTTAAACGAAGAGTATCGAGAACCCCTTATACTTCAAGTTATGTACGGATATAGCGGAGACGAAATTGCTCAGCAATTGGATCTCAATAAGAATACGGTAATGACCAGGTTATTTAGAGCGCGCAGTCAGTTAAAAGAAGCTTTAGAGAAATCAAATAACAGCAGAGGTTATAAAAATGGATGATTTAACATTCCGTCGTACCATTTACGCAGACCCAAACTGTGCTGAAGACGACGTAATACAAGCAGCTAAAGAAGATGCTAAAAAACAAGAGTTTTGGGACGAAATTAAGCAATTAGATGAATCTATTGCTAAGGCAGCCAGTATTTCTGTTCCTGAAAACCTTGCTGAAAAATTAATTTTAAGACAATCAACAGAAGTAGTTAGAACACAGCGAACTAAAAGTCGCATACATTTAGCCGTTGCAGCATCAGTGGCCTTTGTTATTGGTATTAGTTTTAGCCTATTTCAACAACCACCAGGTATCGATTTAGGCGAACATGCGTTAGCCCACGTTACTCAAGAAGGTAATGGTTATGCACTGCAAGTTGATGGTGATTTTTCCTTAGATAACGTCAATGTTCAGTTAGCGAACCTTGGTGCGGAGTTCACCCAAAAAGTAGGACGCATTTATTTTGCTAATTTTTGTGTATTCGATAACGTTCGCAGTTTCCATATGGTGTTGGAATCTGAAGAGGGTGAAAAGATAACCGTCTTTGTAGTTCCTCAATCAAATGATATGCACAGCGATGAAAACTTTTCAGGTAACCACTTAAAAGGGCAAATGTTTAGTAGCCATCAAGCCAACGTAATCGTTGTTGGTGAGCATGGAAAGTCTGTTGGAAAAATGAAAGAAAAACTGCAAAAAACATTACGCTTTAGTGCTTAATTATTATAGCTAGAAAGGTTAATTCTTTCTCATCAACTGATGATAGTGGCTTGTAACTATCCCACTATCATCAGCGCTAAGTTAACAACTCTCTGATCTGATTTAAAACTGCTTTAACATCTCTTCGTTGTAATCATTTGCATCCAAGGTTAAGTTGTATTGCGAGGCAATAGCGTCAAGCTCAGCTTGATGAATGGCTAATTCATCCATCGTAATCGTATTATCGTCTAACTGCCAAAGTTGCCTTGAGCCAGCGTAGCTATACTGTAAGGTAATCAAAGCGTCGATGTTCCCCTTTTGTCCTGCAGCCTTAATTTGGGTCATCTTACGATTAATTTTATTCAGCGCTTTTTTAAGTTCCCATACATAAACCACCTCAGTCATAAATTCGTTCGACCGGTACTTATTTAATAACCATCCAATGGTTATGGCAGTTATTAACACTCCTAGAAAATTCCAATGAAAATGGCTACCGCTTGGATCTGGAAATAGCCAGATCAACAGTTGCGAGATGACTAAACTGCCTAACGCAAAAATGATGACACAAGACAAAATAATACGATTTAGGCGCTTGCGATAACGTGCTTTGTTAATGTCTATGAGATGCATAATTATCTGAGTACAACTTTTTAAGATATTTGATGTATTCAATTGTAACTAAGTTACTACCTTAACTAAAAAGTATTTTATACTGTGAGCCAATAAACTACTTTTCAATATATTGCTAAGGGAAAACCACGTGAAGAATATCGCATTCGTCTTATTTGCAAGCTGCCTTCTTGTGTTTAACGCCCATGCAGCGGAAAATACCCTTGATATATCCATTCCTGAGTTAAAGAACTATCAAGTTAACAACGAAAAAATGGTGAGTTCAGGTTTACCCACGAAACCACACCTTGAGATGTTGCAGAAGATTGGTTTAAACCAGGTTGTGGATTTGATTCCAGGGGATCGGGCTGAACACCAACAATTAATAAGCAGCTTAGCGTTGGGGTATCATAATATTGCTGTTGAATGGGAAAACCCCACCCTAGCAAATTTCCAAGAGTACGTTTCAATTATGCAGAATCTCAATGAGCACGATGGGGTTACGCTCACTCATTGCCGTTTGAACTGGCGAGGTTCTGTTTTCACATATTTATATCAAGTCACGCAATTACAAGTACCAGAAGAAACTGCGAAACAAGAAATGTTAGCGATATGGCAGCCAAATGAAATTTGGTTAGGCTTTATTGACCATGTATTAGCTCACTACCAAAAATAGGGCTAGGTTAAAAGGAAAAATGAATGGACGGCAGTAAACGCGAAAATATTAAAATTGGTTCAAAGGTAGCAATTGTTTTGAAGCAAGATCAGCGCAGCGGTAATCTTACAGAAGGTGTCGTTTCGACGATCCTGACTAAATCTAGCAACCATCCCCACGGTATAAAAGTGCGACTTGATGACGGTCAAGTCGGCAGAGTGAAACAGATTTTGTCTTAAAAGAATCGCTAATATGTTTTTTTTGCTTGTACATAAACAACATAATTCACCCACCAGCTATTTAAAAACACCAGTGAGTGCTGTATAAACGCGCCATGAAAATTCCAAAACGTTTACAACCTTTAGTCGAAGACGGACTAATCGACGAAGTACTTTACCAACTTATGAGCGGTAAAGAAGCCACTGTGTTTGTGGTGAAAAGCCAAGGAGAGATCCGCTGCGCCAAAGTCTACAAAGAGGCAATGAAACGCAGTTTTAAAAAAGCAGCACAGTATCAAGAAGGTCGAAAAGTTAAAAATAGTCGGCGCGCAAGAGCCATGGAAAAAGGTTCTAAATTTGGCCGCAAACAACAAGAAGACGCATGGCAAAATGCCGAAGTAGACGCGCTTTTTACCCTTTCTAAAGCGGGGGTTAGAGTGCCGCAGCCTTTTGGTTGTTATGATGGGGTGTTGCTGATGGAGCTTGTCACTGTTGAAAATGGTGATGTTGCCCCACGTTTGAATAATGTGTCCATGTCAAAAGAACAAGCCTTAGAAGATCATGCCCAAGTCATGTTCTACGTAATGTTGATGTTGTGTTGTGGCTTAGTACATGGCGATTTATCGGAATTTAATGTATTAGTTGATGATTACGGCCCAGTAATTATTGATTTGCCGCAGGCAGTTAATGCAGCGGCGAATAATAACGCTTTTAGCATGTTACAGCGTGATGTGCGCAACATGACCGATTATTACGCGGAATTCGCGCCAGAATTACGCCACACTCATTATGCTGAGGAAATGTGGGCATTGTTTGAAGCCGGTGAATTAACCCCTGAATCTGTGCTAACTGGGCAGTTTGAGTTTGATGAAAGTGCCGCCGATGTCGACAACGTTTTAGAAGAAATAAAAGCCGCATTTGCCGAAGAAGAAGAAAGATTAGCGCGCATTCGTGCCGCTGACAGTGACGAATAACCCAGCATTGTCATTTTTGATGTTTTGGCGCTTCTGTACGGGTTTCTCACTCAGGACTTAATAACGCATATCCTCTGGTATCGGAAGATTCTTGTTCAGTGGTGCAGGTCGTTTTCCTTTGCCGCTCTTGAACGATTTAACCTGATATACATAAGCCAATACTTGAGCCACAGCCATAAATAATTTTTCAGGAATTTCGCTATTTGCTTCTGTGGTGTGGAATATTGCACGGGCTAATGGCGGCGAAGAGATAATAGGAATTCCGTGTGCGCCAGCTATCTTACGTATGTGCATGGCTAGTTCATCTGCCCCTTTGGCCACCAGAATAGGCGCTGTAGCGCCATTTTTATCGTATTTCAAGGCTACTGAGAAGTGAGTTGGGTTAGTCACCACCACATCAGCTTTAGGCACTTCTTGCATCATGCGTTTTGCTGCCGCTTGATATTGTAGTTTTCGAATTCGACTTTTAACCAGTGGATCACCTTCAGAGTTTTTGCGCTCATCTTTCACTTCTTGTTTAGTCATTTTCATTTCTTTGTCATGTTTCCAAGTCTGATAGGGCACATCAAAGGCTGCGATCGGTATCAAGGCACAACACAAAAACAAAAAGGCCCATGCCAATAGCTCCATGGCGTGGAAAAGATTACGAGGATATATTTCCATATCTAAATGCAAGGCTTCGTCTTGAAAAACAATAAACGCGATGTATGCGGCGCAAGCCACTACTACAAACTTAGCAATTGCTTTTAATAACTCGACTAAACCATTGACTCCAAACATGCGTTTGAAACCGGCTAAGGGATTAATTTTACTCGCTTTAGGTTTAGTGGATTGCCAAGTGAAGTTGTATCCCCCCAAGGCTATGCTGCCATAAATACCAGCAATCATAGCAATTAACAGGAAAAACAATACGGGGATACTGATAGTTTCAAAGGCGTATCCCCAAGCTTGAAACATATGAATAAAATCATAGCTTTCATCTCTGGAGAGTGTGAAAGTTCTTTGCATAACTTGGAATAATGCGGTGGCGATTCCTTCGCCAATTAACAAAAATGCAATGGCACTTCCCACTAACACTAGGGTAGTTGATAACTCACGGGAGCGGGCAATCTGCCCTTTCTTTCGGGTATCACCCTTCTTTTTTGCCGTGGGGTCTTCTGTTTTTTCGCTTGAATCAGCCATCTATGCCGTCCTCAATTCGCGCAAACTTGCAATAAATTACACATCAACTGCTGGGCTCTTTGCCATTGCAATTCGAAATGGTGGGTGAAGTTATCCATGGTTAACCAAATAATGAGTAGTCCCATGATTTGTGCTATTGCAAAGCCAATACTGAAAATATTCAGTTGTGGCGCGGCTTTTGTCATAACACCAAAGGCTAAGTTAACCAGTAAAAGCGAAACAATAGGTGCAAGAGAGAGTGTTACCGCAGCAACAAACATCCAACTTGCCCAATGGGCAATTTCTCTAAATTGCTCAGGTTGAAACCAAGCTTCACCAATTGGGAACGCCTCAAAACTCATAACAACCATACTAATCATCGCTAAATGGCCATCCAGAGCCCAAAAAAGCAACGTGGCTAATATTAGGTAAAACTGACCTACTGCAGGTACGTTAATGCCATTAACAGGGTCAACAATTGAGGCAAAACCTAGACCGGTTTGCATCGCAACAACTTGCCCAGCAATAACGAATGTATCCAGCATCATTGCTGAAATAAATCCAATCGCCAAACCGATAATTAATTGCTGAATAATTAACACAAAAGTGCTGACTGAAAATATCTCTGATATATCCACAGGCGGCACGACTGGCATAATAAGTAAGGTAAGAAAAAGCGTAAGTAGAGTACGAATTGGAGTGGGAACCGTTTTCGCACTAATACCCACCATAGCTGCAAACAAACCAGAGATACGCATAAATGGCAGTAACATATCTGCCATATAATCGGTGATGGTGGACGCAGCAAATTCCAAAAGGTTAACCTACAACTTCAGGTATGCGTTCAACCATGGTGAAAGTGAAATCCATTAACTTTTGCACTAACCAATGGCCTCCCCAACTCAACACTAATAAAGTCACAATTAAACGGGGTAAAAAACTCATGGTTTGTTCGTTGATAGAGGTGGCAGCTTGGAAAACTGCCACTATTAGACCGACGAATAAACTCGGTAAAATAATCGCCGAAACCAACAAAATGACCATTTGTAAGGCTTCTTTTAGTATTTCGACAAAGACTTCTGGTGCCATAGCAGTATCTCCCTAACCTAAACCAAAGCTTGTGGCCAAGGTGCCAAAAATAAGATTCCAGCCATCCACTAACACAAACAACATAAGTTTGAATGGCAGCGAAACGATCATAGGAGATAACATCATCATCCCCATTGCCATCAGGATTGATGCCACCACTAAATCTAAAATGAGAAAAGGAATAAACAACATAAAGCCAATTTGAAAGGCCGTTTTCAGCTCACTGGTCACAAACGCAGGGATTAATACATTCATCGGCACTTCTGAAGGATCATCAAACTGCCCTTGCATATCGCCCAACTGCACAAAGGTTTCTAAATCTTTGATACGTGTTTGCGAAAGCATAAAAGCGCGCATGGGAATCTTCGCCTGTTCATAAGCCTCAAGAGAGGTCATTTCTTCATTCAGATATGGCTGCAAGGCATTTTCGTTAATTTGTTCAAAAACTGGCGCCATAATAAACATAGAAAGAAATAAACTGACGCCAATCAATATTTGATTTGAAGGCGATTGCTGAAGACCAATAGCTTGACGCAAAATTGACAGTACAATAATAATTCGCGTAAACGACGTCATCATCATAACAAACGCAGGCAACAAGCTCAGTGCAGTCATTATTGCCAGCACTTGCAACGTCATGGTGTAATCTTGTGTACCGTCTGGATTGGTAGTAATTGTTAATGCATCAACACCAGGAGCCGCTAGCGCATCCGTAGGAGCCAATAAAATGGCGCCCAACAATACCAGTAAAAATCTAATCATTGTTTTGCCCATTTTGTTTATCAAAGCCAGGATTGATTTTACCGGCAAGTGCTTGAGTTAATTTGTCTTTAAAGCTATCGGCTGATGAATTGGTCGGTTTTTCCAGAGGCTTTTCGAGCTTTGCTAAATGGTTAATATTAGTCGCCGTTACCCCAATTAAATGCTGCTCGTCACCAACTTCGATGACCATAATTCGTTCTCGAGTGCCTGCCACCATAGATGCTACGACATGCAACTGACCATTTCCGGTTGCAGTGACATTAAACCGTCGCATTAACAACGCCAACGCAACAACTATCACGATAACCAGCAATAATGATAGAAAAATTGACACTACAGAAGTGGGGTTTGAAAGGCTTTCGACTTGCGCGAAAGCACTTTTAGAAAGGATGAAAAGTGGGCTCAGCGCAATCCAAGCCCATGTTTTATATGAGTTTTTACTACCTAAGCTTTTTAATTCTCTCGATTTGACTAATAACATCCGTTAACCGAATCCCAAATTTATCGTTGACGACTACTACCTCTCCATGAGCAATCAACGTGCCATTTACTAACACATCAAGAGGTTCGCCTGCGACTCGGTCTAATTCAACCACCGATCCTTGGTTCAATTGCAATAAATTACGGATGCTAATATGACTGCGTCCCACTTCCATAGAAATGGTTACAGGTATATCCAAAATCGTATCGAGCTTTTTCTTTTCTTTTTGAGTTATAGGCGCATCTTCAGACAATTCGTCTAATTCAGCTACCGATACTTCAGCGTCTTGATCGGCGTTTTTATCTGCACCTTCTTCTTCAGCTTGTTCAGCCATGGCTGCAGCCCAGTCGTCCATTGCATCATCTTCACTCATTGTTCTTTACCTCGTTTTTGCAGACGCTCATAAATCTTCCTCAAGTATAGAAAGTTCAGCATCACTGTCTATTCGGCGTCCGCCTTTCGTTAATAATTGCAATTCAGATTTAACTGAAGTGGGTCGTGGAATCTTTTCCGTAATTTTTACCGCTATATTGTCTCGTGAGCGGCCTAGTTTGGCCCTAAACGTGGGTAACTCCTCAATCAATACGGTTATTGTTTCAGGCATTTCAATCGGAATAATATCGCCAGGTTCAAAATCCATTAACCTTTGTAGGGAGATGTCCACATCTAACATATGGGTTGATACAGCCACTGTCACATCGAGGATTTCATCTCGAAGCGCTTTACTCCAGCGTAAATCAGTGTCTTCCTTATCACTTTGCACGCCGGCATCCAATAATTCTCGAATCGGCTCTAACATAGAGTAAGGTAACGAGACGTGAAAATCACCACCTCCCCCATCTAGCTCAATATGAAACGAACTGATCACGACCACTTCTGTGGGGCTGACGATATTAGCCATTGCCGGATTCACTTCTGAATCTAAATATTCAAAAGAAACATCCATCACAGGCGCCCATGCTTCTTTGTAATCTTCAAAAATTAATTTAAGTAACATTTGGGTTATGCGTCGTTCAGTTGGTGTGAACTCACGGCCTTCAATTTTTGCATGATAGCGACCGTCACCACCAAAAAAGTTGTCAACTAAAATGAAAACCAAACGCGCTTCCATGGTAATTAAACCAGTACCTTTGAGTGGTCTAAAACGAACCATATTTAAACTTGTAGGCACAAACAACGTATGGATATATTCACCAAACTTAATCATCTGAATACCGTTGATTGATACCTCTGCAGAGCGACGCATCATGTTGAACAAGCTCACACGCATGTGTCTTGCAAATCGCTCATTCACAATTTCCAGCGTGGGCATACGGCCACGCACAATGCGGTCTTGTGAAGAAAAGTCGTACTCAATCATCGAACCATCAGATTCGAGATCCTCTGTATCGTCTTCTTCAACGTCATCAACACCGTGGAGTAGCGCGTCAATTTCGTCTTGTGATAATAAATCGCTCAAAGTTTTGCTCGCTTAAATCAACATTTACCGATTATTGCATTACAAAGCCAGTGAATAGTACTTGTTCAACTACTTCATTACCGACTGTTTCTTTTAATACTTTTTGTACTTCTCTGCCTGCTTGGTCTCTTAATGAAACTTTACCGGCCTCAGTGACTAAATCATCTGCATTTGAACTACTGAATACTTTTAACAAGGTGCCTTCAATTAAAGGGACGTGCATTTTCGCCAATTCTTCATTATCGGTTCCGCGCACCATCAATTGCACTTTTATTTGTGCTAAACGGTCTTTACCTTGTCCAGGGACATTAAACACAAATGGACGTGGCATCGCCACATACAGAGCCGTTCCTTTATTAGCAGAGGACATCGCAGCGCCATCGTCACCTGACTCTGCTGTCATTTCAGAATTAACTGCCATATCTGGCTCATCTGAACTACCAAGTAAAAAATAGGCTGCGGCACCACCGCCAATCAAGACTACAGCGATGATGATAATAATCATCATTTTGCCTTTACCGCCCTCTTCCATTTGTAACTCTTCTTCTGCCATTGTCTTCTCAGTTAAATTTGTTGTGACTATTAGGTTGATTGTATCAATAAATTGCTTTGACGGATCGATTCAAATCAAACAATCACGCATCTATTACACAAAGTAGTCTATTCCACCTAATCTGCCATGGGAAATTCGTTGCTCAATAACCTGTGACTCTTCCCCTTGCATATTCTCTTCTGCTTGATGAGTGCCAACATATTCTGAATCTTGTTGCCCCTTATCATTTTGTTCCTGTTGTACTGAAGACTGCCCAAGTTCAATACCTTGCTGTTCAAGTAGTTCTTTTAGTCTTGGTGTTGCCTGCTCAAGCACATCGCGGGCCTGTTGCGATTGCACCACAATATTGACGCTCGCGGTGTCACCAGACATGTTCAGACGCACTTTCATGGCTCCCAAGTCCGGCGGATCTAAACGAATCTCGGCTTGCAAATTGTTTTGATTCGCCATCCAGCGCACTTTTTCAGTTAACTGCTGCAAACCTTCATTGCGAGTGATATTCACCGCTTTATCAAATTGCGCTAACTGCTGACCTTGTTTAGTTTGCAAATGTTGCGCCTGATTTATATTTTCTTTCACTAATGTTTTTTCAGATACAAAATGATGCTGCAACTGTTCTATTTTGGCATTTAATTGACTCGCCAATTCTAAGCTTTGGTTAAATCGAGTCACCGATTGATCCAACACTTCTGGCACAATTGGCATTGCACCGACTTTAGTTGCAGCATCAGTTACCAATGTAGATAAATCTATTGCCGGTTGATGACCTTGCTTAATTTGCGCTTTTACCTCTTCAACCCCACTTTTAAGAGCACTGATAAAATCAGTTTTAATGCTAGTGCCAGAGGTGTCAGCTTGGTCAGTAGACGGTTTAACGTCTAACCGCTGAGCCAGATTTGCTAAGGCCGCGTCAAGTTTGTCAGAAGGTATATCGAGTAATGCACGAACACTTTTATCCAGTTGTTTACCCGAGGCTGTTAATTCTTGGTTTGCAATAGTTGTAATATTTTGCGCTTGCGATGTTATTGTTTGCTCGTCACTGGGCTGAGTATCGCTATTAGCCGGCATCTTAGTGGTTGCATCTGTGACGTTTGAAACGGCCAGTAAATCTAACAGTAACTGCATATCTTCAGTGATAGCGTTATCCGTGGGCATTTCTGTGTCCGCCAGCATGTTATTTGACACCGCCCCCGCTTCTGACTCAAGTGTTAAACTTTGCTGTAATTTTTCCATGACCTTGGGATCAATCTGTTCGACAAATTCGCTAATGCGAGTTAACAGTTGATCTAAGGATTCTGCTTCACCACTTTCCGTGTTTTGCTGGGATGCTTTAAACGCAGCTTGTAATTCAGTGATTAAGGTCGTCAATGTTTCCAATGTTGACTTGGTTTCTTGCTCTAGTGAAATATCGTCCCTTTCCACTTTGTTTGACTCATCGTTTGACAAATTATCGACACTCGCCAAAATCGTTTCTTGACTGCTCGTTTCCAGTTCACTATTTGTGATGTTAACTTCAGATTGAACATCATCATTTACCAATTCAGAATTTTCAGTTGGTAGTAAAGCATTAAACGCCGCTAAATCGATACCTTCATCTGACTCCAATGCAGATTGATCAGTTGAGAGTTTTTCGGCTATCGAAGGGTCTAGCAACTCCCCTTCTTCTTTTACTTGCGGTTCGCCACCATCAGTCGCTTTGGCAATGCTTTTTTCCAACAATGATAACCAATCTATTAGGCTAGCTTCGTCAACCATTCCTTGTTCGGAAACAGATTCATCAAGATTACGACTATCCTGCTCAAGAGACGTTGAAACCGTATTTTCCAGATCTTTTTGTTCAGCAGAGATAAGCTCACTTTCATCTCCTGCTTTGTTCAATTTTGACTCTTCAACGCCGTTAGCTTGTTCCGAATGATGCTTTGAATTAAGCCCATTCGTTTGGCCACTTACACTAACTTGTTCTTGGACGTCTTGTACTGTTGAATCAAGACTGTCTTTAGAGCCTGAGGTTTGAGGATTATCTGTATTCGAGCTCTGAGGTGCATGATTGGAAGATTTTTGCTCAACAGGCTTAGCGTATTCTCGCGAATCATCTTTGCTTTTTTCGCGTAGCGCATTTTTTTGATTGTCATCAACGGGCTTTATATTTTCCTGAGCAGTATGATTTTTACGAGGCTCATCAGGATAGCCATATACTCTATCGGCTTGTTTCAAATACGAACCAAACTCTTGCTGTTGATTAAAATTGTTGCCAGAATAATCATTCACCTTGGTTACCAAGGCGGCAATTTCTGATTTAGTGGTGGCAATATCTTGCATCTCTAATTCCCGTTTCAGCATTGATTTATGGCTTAAATCAATCATCTTAACTGGATACAGCAAAGAGTGTTCCAACCTGTCAAATAAGGGCTAGAAGGAACAACTTACTGATTGCGGATAAAGCGTTGAGTTGAAAGCTCGTCCATAAACAGCTGTTCAAGTTTATTATTCCTCACTTCTTGCGCTTGACGTTTTTTCTCTAGCAGCATCTCCACAGCTTTGCGTTTACGCTGTTGCGCTAACCAAAGATTTTTACGTTGTTCAGCAACTAAAACAGATTGATTGTGCACTTGCATTTGTTGCTGACAGGCTCTATCTAATTTGCCAATAAATGAATGTAACTTATTAAATTTATCAATATTGAGCGCTCCTGCTCCCTTCATTTGCGTCTGACGCAAATAATCAAGGCGATAGCCTTCTAAGCTCGACAGCTTTTGCTTGTTTAACTCGGCATGTTGTTGAGCCAACTGAAAATCCTGGGCAAGACGATCTTCTTTGTCTTTTTCCCATCTTGCTACTAATTCTAGCTGCCGCTGCGCCATTAGCCGTTACCCAAACCTTTTGTTAAAGACATCATCCCTTCAAGACATTCATCATAGGGCAATATTTGTTTCATGCCTTGCTGCAGGAACGTGTTGATTACGGGTTCAGCCGCTATGGCTAAATCCATTCTCGGGTCGGTTCCTTTCGTATATGCACCGATATTGATTAGATCTTTATTCTGTTGATAATTTGAATACACCTGTTTAATCCGACGACTCGCCATTAGGTGTTCTTCACTCACAACCATCGGCATAACACGACTGATAGAAGCTTCAATATCGATTGCCGGATAATGACCCGCTTCGGCTAGATTTCTTGATAGTACGATATGACCATCAAGAATCGCCCGCGCTGAATCTGCTATGGGATCTTGTAAATCATCACCTTCGGTTAACACAGTGTAAAACGCAGTAATAGAGCCCTGACCTTCTTTACCGTTTCCGGCTCTTTCTACTAATGCAGGCAACCTGGCAAATACTGAAGGTGGATACCCTTTGGTTGCTGGCGGCTCACCAACCGCTAAGGCAATTTCACGTTGCGCCATTGCGTATCGGGTTAATGAATCGATTAGCAGCAGCACATTAAGGCCTTTATCTTGAAAATATTCAGCGATAGCCACCGCGGTTTCGCAACCTTTAAGTCGCATTAATGGTGAAGTGTCTGCAGGAGACGCCACAACCACTGACTTTTGCCTTTCTTGATCACCTAAAATATCTTGAATAAATTCTTTTACTTCGCGGCCACGTTCACCCACTAACCCAACTACCACAACATCGGCTGAGGTGCCGCGAGTCATCATCCCCAACAACACACTTTTGCCTACACCACTACCTGCAAACAATCCCATTCTTTGGCCTTCACCAACGGTAATCATTGAGTTAATCGCGCGAACGCCAACATCCAAAGGGTTAGTGATAGGTTTACGGGATAAGGGGTTGATGGGTGCTTTGCTCAGTGGAACTCGTTTTTCTGCTTTAATCGCACCAAGGCCGTCTAATGGTTGACCATTACCATCAACTACACGTCCTAACAAAGACATGCCAACAGGCAAACCAGGCTCGCGATTGAGTGGTTCTACACGGGAGCCAGGCACTATCCCTTTAACCGCTTCGGTAGGCATAAGATAAGTGATGTGTTCCGCAAACCCGACGACTTCAGCTTCAATCTGTCCGTCTACTGTTTTAACTAAACATTGACTTCCCACCGGCATTTGACAGCCAACCGCTTCTAGCGTTAAGCCTATGCCTCTGACTAATTTACCAGATGCAACAGTATGCGCTTCAGGGATTTGGCTTTGCAGTGATTTAATTCGATCAAGCAGCTGTTGTGACATGGTTTAGGACTCACTTTCAATATCGCTAAGTCCCTGCTCAAGCAAAAATTTATTCAGCACGTCCTTCACTCTTCGTTCAATTGAAGCATCAACTGCGTTATTTTGTGTGCTGATATCACAGCCTCCTCTCGACATATTCTGGTTTTCCACAAATACCCAAGCGTTTTTTTCTATTTGTTCAGGAGTATAGCGTTCTTTGACCAGCTCGATATCGTCAGGATGCATGTGAATTTGATATTGAGATTCATGGATAGGAAGTGCTTTTAAGCCTTCGTTTAAAGCGTTAAATAGAATTTCTGGATTAGTTTGTACTTCTGTGCGAATAACTGATTTTGCCAAGGAAACGGCCAGTTTGACTAACTCAGACTGCAACACCTCTTCAACTTGGGATACCGGTTGATGTAACTGTTCCATCAACCCATGCCAAGACTCTATTTGCGACTCAACTTGTTCTTTTCCTTCGACCAGACCTTGCTCTTTACCTTCTTGCAGACCTTGTTCTTTACCTTCTTGCAGGCCTAACTCTTTACCATCATTATAACCTGCTTGATGACCTTCTTTTTTCCCTTGTTCAAAACCTTCTTGATAAGCAGACTCGCGGATTTGCTCGATTTCTTGGGCCGTAGGCGGCAAGACATCTTCTTCCACCTCCGGAGGTTCATATTTCCAGGTTGACTGTCGATTAAATACGTTGGTTTTGCTGGGATTGGCATCAAATGTTTCTTCTAAGACAGGCAATTCCCAAGCGGCAATGTCGTCATCACTTAAGCCTTTATCACTGTTATCTTTTTCAGTCACATTTTTATCCGTCACAAAAAAGCTCGTTTAATAATAGGTGCCATTATAGGAATTCTTCCCCGCCGCCACCGCCAAGCATAATTTCTCCGGAATCAGCCAATCTTCTGGCCACCGATAAAATTTCTTTTTGCGCTGTCTCTACTTCACTAATACGAACAGGACCAAGCGCTTCTAAATCATCAATTAGCATTTCTGCAGCTCGTTTGGACATATTCTTAGTGATTTTATTTTTCAGTTCTTCATCGGCGCCTTTAATCGCTTTGAGCAATGAATCTTGTTGCACTTCACGCAGTATTGCCTGAATTGCGCGATCATCCACATCAGCTAAGTTATCAAAGACAAACATTAAGTCTTGGATTTGCTGACTCATTTCCTCATCTTGCTCGCGTATTGCGTCCATCAACTGACCTTCGATATTGGTATCAAGGTAATTCATGATATCTGCTGCAGATTTCAAGCCGCCCATTTTAGCCGCTTGCGTACCCGCTTGACCGGCAAATTGTTTTTCCATAATTTCATTTAATTCTTGCAAGGCTGCTGGTTGCACTTCTTCAAGATTGGCCACCCGCATCATCAGATCTAAACGTACTTTTTCTGGGAATTGCGACAATATCTCTGCGGATTGTTCCGCATCTAAGTAAGACATGACGATGGTTTGAATTTGAGGATGTTCATTTCGGATGATACTGGCAACTTGCTTAGAATCCATCCACTTAAGGGAGTCGAGACCTTTCGCACCACTTCCCATCAGAATCTGATCAATAAGATTAGCCGCTTTATCTTCACCTAGCGCAGCAGTCAACGCACGTTTCACAAAGTCTTGGCTTTGGAAACCGATAGTGCTGTAATTTTGAATCTCTTCGATAAAATGTTTATGCACGGCCGTGATTTTAGGCTGCGTCATATCATCGATTTGCGCCATTGCTTGACCCAAACGCTGTACTTGTTTGGGCTCTAAATGTTTAAGAATTTGTGCGGCATCCTCTTCTGATAAACTCAAAAGTAAAATTGCAGCTTTATCTACACCTTCTAATTTTCCAACGTCATATCCGCTGGATTCAGTCAACTCTTCATCAGGCATGTTCAATCCTACTCATCTTGCATCAACCAGCCTTTTACTACCTGAGCTGATAATTCCGGTTCATTGGCAACTAAGGCGCGAACCGCTTTTAATACGTCTTCATCTTTGTGTAAATCAGGCAACATCAAAGAACCGTCTGCAGCAAAACCAACCTGCCCCTCATCAAATTCCTGAGATAACATACTAATGGTTTCATCACCTAAGTCCAGCGCGCTATCAACATCAAAGTCTTCGCTTTCAGTGGTGTCTTGAGGATTAATTAAGCGACTTAACATCGGTCTAACTAAGGCAAATATCAAGACGATGATGATTAGTGCACCGGCAGCTACTTTTACCGTTTGCGCAAACCATTCCTCTTTATAATAAGGAACCTCAACTGGCACATAATCGTCGTCTTTACTAAAGGGGATACTCACCACTTCCAACGAATCACCGCGGGTAACATCAAATCCAATTCCACCTTGTAATAAACGGCGAATATTAAGTAATTCCTGTTGTGCTCTAGGTGAGATTGACTCAGTGCCATCTTCTGCCACTTCAGTAATATAATCCACTGCAACCGAAACACTCAATCGTTTAATAAAGCCAGTCTGCTGCTTGGTATGACTAATTGTAGTATCTAACTCGTAATTTCGCGTTTCTTCCTTAGAATTTCTACCCGGTAATGTCGTTTGCGAATTACTACCAGTGGCATTTTCAGGAATTGTCGAATCTAAAGGCGGTTGGTTCGTTAATGCTCCAGGTATACCTGCGATTGCTCCGCCTATGCTGTTCTCTTCCACCAGCATTTCACTGCGTATTGCCGGCAAATCTGGGTTATATCGGCGCTGGGTCTGTTCAACAGCGGTGAAGTCCATGGTTACGTCAGCTTGCGCTGTGTAATTTCCTAAGCCCAATACTGGGATCAAGATAGAATCAATTTTTTCTAAATAGGCATTCTCGCGCTGTTTCTCTAACTCATATTCTTTTCTTGAGCGCGCAGATGCTGCATCTTGAGAACCGGAGTTGAGTAATCGGCCATTACTATCTGTGACCGTAACTCGGCTTGGTTCCATACCTTGAACGGCTGAACCAACAATATCAATAATCGCGTCGACTTCTTCATTTGATAAACTAGAGCCTCGCCCAGAGGTAACAACAACAGTTGCACTGGCTTTTTTCTCACGTCGCGCAAAAACGTTTTCAACCGGTAAAGCTAGTAACACTTTTGCCCGTTTAACCCCATTTATTTCCTCAATAGTTCGCGCTATTTGTTGTTCTCTGGCGTGTTTTAAACGTTCTTTTTCAACCCGTTGTGAAACCCCAAATCCCATGTCTTGCATGATAATGTCTGCACCAGAGTTTTCAGAAGAAGAAGAAGAAAGCCCCTGACGAGTCATATTTAGTTTTATATTTTTGTAATCGCTTTCTAAAACTTTAACGACATTACCCTCAAGAATATAATCTGGATAATTTTGATCAAGATAATCAAGGGTCTCGATAAGCTCTTGGGTGTCCATTTTGCCCAATGGGCGGTATGTAGGTTCTTGCGCCCAAATGACAATAAAAATAGCAATGGCGATACAAATTACCAGAGCAATCACTATGGTTACTTGGCGCATTAAATCTACGCTACCTAATGCGTCCATGAAACCAGATTTATGCTCTAGTTCTGTGGAGTCTGAATAATTATCATTGTCACTAAGTGCAAGCTCAGTGCTAGTTGCCTCGGCCACGAGTTATCCTCTTGCTATGTTAAACTGGCATGTTCATGATTTGCTTGTAAGCTTCTAGCACTTTGTTTCGTACTTGTACTGTAGCTTCAAAAGCAATACTGGATTTTTCTTTAGTCAACATGACGTCAGCTAAACTCATATTCGGATCACCCATCTCAAATGCCTCTTGTTTGCCTTTGGCATCGAGTTGCATATCATTAACTGTGTTAATAGCCTGACCTAGCATCTCGGCAAAATTATGGGAGGAAGGATTGGTGCCAGGAAGCTGGGCAACATCCATTTGTGCATTTGACGCCATTGCCTGCATTTCTTGATATAAAGATTGTGCTTTGATTTCCATGTGTCGCTCCAGTGGTATAATCAATAGGCTTTGCGAGAGTCAAAAAAATGCGGCAAAGCGATAGTTTTTTAAACGTATAGCATAACTAAGCAATCTCAATGCCAACCTTTATTTACAATAAATATCAATGAGTTACAAGTTTTGTCATTTTATTGACGGAGCCACTTGCTTTAAGTGTGATGGGGGTAGGATGGAAGTCATGCGGAATCCCCCCCGTAAAAACCATAAAAAATAGCCGTTGGAGAAACGGCTATTGTGAAAACGTGGGATAATTAAGCGGGTAGCTCGATTCCTACCTCGCGCATACGCGCCAATTTATATCGCAAGGTTCTGGGACTAATACCCAATCTTTCAGCTACATCTTTACGACGACCGTTGCAGGATTGCAAAGTGTCTAAAATGATTTGGTGTTCTTGATGACGCAGTTCACTACCTAATTTACTATCATCAACTTCATTTTGACTTGATTGGTCACTAACAAGTGTTTGGCCTGTCTCGATTTCAATCATCAAGTCATTGGCATCAATTGTTTCTCCATCGGATAAGATAAGTGCGCGCTGAATTACGTTCTCTAATTCTCTCACGTTGCCAGGCCATGCATGCTGCATCAACTTACTTCGCGCAGAAGCGATTAAACTAGGAGCAGCCTGTTTACCATTATAGTGTCGTTCTATCATGTGCTCGGCCAAAGGCACTATGTCCCCTGCTCGCTTATCCAACGGGTGCCACATCAATGGAAAAACATTTAATCGATAGTACAAATCTTCTCTAAATTTTCCGTCACTAACCACTTGTTTTAAATCGCGGTTACTAGTGGCAATTACGCGTACATCCAATGCAATGGTTTTACGGCCACCTAGTCTCTCAACTTCTTTTTCCTGCAATACACGCAATAGCTTCGCTTGTAGTGCTAAATCCATTTCGGTGATTTCATCTAATAAAATACTACCACCTTGGGCCAGTTCAAACTTACCTGGCGAGGCTTGAAATGCACCGGTAAAGGCACCTTTTTCATAACCAAATAAAGTCGCTTCCAACATATTCTCTGGTATCGCAGCACAATTAATTGCTACAAACGGCTGGTCTTTGCGACTAGATTGATCATGGATATAACGAGCCAATACTTCCTTACCTGATCCACTCGGTCCCAATACCATTACAGTGGCGTCAGAGGTAGCGACTTTCTTAGCAAGATTAAGCAAGTTAATACTTAGTGGATCAGCAGCAATAGGATCGCGAGACTCCACCTGCTGAGCAGGTGCATATCGCCCAACCAAATTTAGCAACACTTCAGGACTAAATGGTTTTGATAAATAATCGGTAGCGCCATCACGCATGGCTTGAACCGCATCATCAATAGTGGCGTATGCTGTCATAAGCAAAGTAGGTAAACTGGGAAACTTGTTTTTAATACTGCGCAGTAATGAAAGACCACTCATCTCACCCATTTGAATATCGCTAACCACTAAGTCAACTTTATGTGAGCTGAGTTTGACCATCGCTTGTTCAGCCGAGTTTGCCTCTATCACTTCATAACCGCCAAGTAATAAGGTGTCGACTAATGCCTCTCTTAACCCGGCATCATCTTCTACAATTAATATGCTGGTTTGACTCACGATTTCTCTCCCAAAGCCTGTTTAGTTGTCTGGCTTGATTTAATGATTGGAAGCATGAGACTAAAACATGCTCCTGCGCCTGGCATATTTGAAACAGTCACCGAACCACCGTGGGATTTAGCCACTGTGGCAACTACCGAAAGTCCCAAACCTGTGCCATGGCTTTTTGACGTATAAAAAGGTTCAAAAACTCGATTTAGACTTTGTGGATTTATGCCGGGGCCGTTATCTTGGATTTGTAAACTCACTTGCTGACTATCGCTCAAACAGCTAATAGTTATCTGGCAATCTTCAGGCTGTTCTTGAATCGCATTGTGTACAATATTTTGTAGCGCACCTATAAGTGCGGGCTTGTTACCTAAAATTGTTAATTGTGGATCGATATCTTTCACGCTCAACTGTGCGTTTGCTTGCTGAACCATGTTTTCTGATGAAACCAATAATTCAGACATCAATTCTGCTACAGAGATGTTTTGAACGACTTGCTCTTCGCCACTTTTAGCAAACAACAACATGTCATTTACCTGACCTTCTAAGTCTTTCAACCTGAGCATTAACTTTTCACTAAAACGCTCTCGCGCACTATCACTAAGTTGGTTACTTGCTAAATTAGAAGCGTATAAAATGGCTGCCGACAGAGGTGTACGTATTTGATGCACGATCGAAGCCACGGTTTTGCCCAACGAAGATAAGCGTTGCATATGGCTAATGCGCTGCTGCAACTGTCTGGTTTCAGTCAAATCGGTTAAAACAATGAGCTGTCCAGGTTCGGCTGTTAATGGCGTGATTGATAATTTAACCTTTCTACCATCATGTAATGAAACTTCATGACCATCGTCGGCTTGAGGTTTAAACGACCGGGCAATAATTTTTCGCCAAGCTTGCCCTTCTAAAGGCTCTCCTAACAACGCTTTGGCTAAGGCATTAGCTTGTTTTACCTGACCTTGTCCATTAATTACGACAACGCCAGCCGGCATTACCTGTAAAAGGTGTTCAAGCCGAGTGGCTTGGCTTTTCAACTGTTCGAATTCTTGTTTAGACACTTCAGTAGTAGATAAATTCAGCGGTTGAGATGCAGCTAAACAAGGGTCAAGCTCACGTGAATGAGACGATGATGTACTGCGAACTTGGTTCTGGTCGTCTTCATACGATATGTTGAATGCACTGCTTAGCGCCATAATGTCCTCACGTCAAAAATATTACATATAGTGAGTATTTAGCATATCGCATGCCAATTATTTTACTCGTGATATCAACGAGTTAAATGATTTTAGAAGAAATATTAAACGTCAACAAAATGACGGGAGG
The DNA here is from genome assembly GCF_040370605.1 of Aliiglaciecola sp. NS0011-25. Classification (NCBI taxonomy): domain Bacteria; kingdom Pseudomonadati; phylum Pseudomonadota; class Gammaproteobacteria; order Alteromonadales; family Alteromonadaceae; genus Aliiglaciecola; species Aliiglaciecola sp. NS0011-25. The sequence continues at coordinate 70,943 of NZ_BAABWR010000014.1, read as the reverse complement.
GAGTTTTATCAAAAAATAGCGCAATCAATGTATCAATTAAAACATCGCGTTAGTCGCGAACAATTCCGTATTTACGCATTTTCTCAACCAGAGTTGTACGGCGCATCCCCAAGACTTCAGCGGCTCTTGCAACAACACCATCTTGCTGATCAAGCGCTTGATTTATCATACTGATTTCCAATTCAGATAAATATTCTTTGAGGTTCATACCATCTGATGGCAAAGCTGAGTTGGTATGTAACTCACCATTTTGAACTTGTTCGCTATTGTCATCGGAATCAACCAATTCATCATCGCTGTCATTTGTATCGTTAAATAATGCGATTATAGCTTCACGTTCTAACAACTCTTCAGGGTAGTCAGGTTCGAAGTTATCACCATCTGTATACTGATATTTCGTTGGTAAATCGGTGACATCAACCACTTGATTGGGGAACAAAATGAGCAGTCTTTCCACTAAATTGGAAAGCTCACGGACGTTTCCAGGCCAAAGGTGCTCTACCAGTGAATTGATTGCACTTTCGGTAAAACGCAGTGATTTCTCATTTTCTTGTTCCAATCGCGAGACCAGTTCTTGCAACAATAATGGAATATCTTCTTTGCGCTCTCTTAATGCCGGGCTTTCGATAGGGAAAACATTTAAACGATAATATAAATCTTCTCGAAAAGAGCCTTCAGCGATCATCGTTTCTAGCTCTCGGTGGGTAGCAGCAACAATGCGAACATCACATTTTATGGGTTTATTTCCCCCTACTCGTTCATATTGTCGTTCTTGCAAAACACGTAACAATTTAACTTGCATTTGCAAAGGCATATCACCAATTTCATCTAAAAATAAAGTGCCACCTTCGGCAAGTTCAAAACGACCTTTGCGAGAGTTGATAGCGCCAGTGAACGCGCCTTTTTCATGGCCAAACAACTCACTTTCTAAAAGTTCAGCAGGAATCGCTCCGCAATTGACAGGTATAAAAGGCCCATTATTTCTATTCGACATAAAATGTAGATTACGGGCGATAACTTCTTTGCCAGTTCCGGATTCACCTAACACCAGCACATTCGCATCAGAGCTTGATACTTGCTCGATTAAGTGACGTACATTTTGAATTTCATCACTTTTGCCAACCAAGCTGCGAAATAATTTAGTTTTACTTGTATTTGCAGTCTTTGCAGGTCTTTTGCGCAAGTATTCCTGGCAACGATGTAACATCTGAGTCAAAACGGGATATGTTACGGGCTCAACTAACTGTCCGACGATATTAGCTCGGAACTCTGCATCACCATCAACGGCTGAATTGCCAATAACAATGAAGGGCTGGGCTGGAAATTTACTGACTACGTCATCAGTAAGTTCTGGCGACTCAAAGTCGATGATGACAGCTTCAAAACTGTCTTGTTTTTTCAACGAAGAGATAGCTTGGGAGAACGGTACAATCGCACAATGCTCGCCTAAGAAAGACAAGATAGTTTTGAGATTATTGGCGCGCGTCATTTGCTCGCTGATAATCAGAATAGTGCTCATCCTTTCCCCAACTTTGTTATTTTTATTGTTTTTATTCAAGCGCGTGTCAATTCCAAGTAAATGTTTGCTAAGCTTTTCTATTCAAAATAGGCATCCGAAGAGAACTATACTGAACATTCTGTCTAATCAAAGATTAGCGTATATTTTTACTCGTGTCAGCAAAGCATAAAATGAAACTTAAACACACTTATAAATGTTCACTTGATTTTAAACATTCGTTGTCGGATAGCAACAATCAATTTTTATGTTTATGAATAAAATCAGTTAATTGAACAAAATAAAAGCAGCCTAAGCTGCTTTAATGTGGTTATTGCGGTTTTCAAATAAACAAAACCATTTTTACCTGAATTAACTCAAAAGAGACAACACCTGACCTTGTTGCTGATTAGCTTGAGATTGAACAGATAACGAGGCCTGACTTTGAATTCCAGTGGCAATACTATCTGCTGTCGCTTGGGCATAATCGGTATCTTGAAGTCGACTTCTAGCAGCTGAAACGTTGACATCGGCTTGGCTTAAGTTTCGAGCCGCACTTGCAAATTGATTTTGCGTCGCACCTAAATCCGCTCTAGCACCACCAACAAACTCCAATGCATTATCCGCAATTTCTAAAGCCTCTTCAGCTCCAGCAGACGTGGATACATCGATATTCAATACATCATCAAGTTGTGCGGCAACATCTTGAGTTCCAACACCAATACGTTGGCCTGAATTAGCCCCCACTTGAAAATCAATATTACCTTCTTCTGACAACAAAGGCTTTCCACCAAAATTGGTTTGCTCAATGGTTTGGGTTATGTTGCTTTGTAATTGAGAAATTTCGGATTGCAGCGCTTCTCTATCTGAGTCACTCAAAATGCCATTACCAGCCTGAACAGACAATTCACGGATTCGATTTACATCAGTGTTAATCCCCGACAAGCCGCCTTCGGCAACTTGAGATAAGGAAACACCATCATAGGCATTGGAGATAGCTTGTCGATTCCCCTCTACTTGAGTGGTTAATCGATCAATAATCTGTTGCGCAGCAGAATCATCGGCAGCACTATTCACTCGCTTACCGGAAGCCAGCTTTTCAAACAAGGTTTCTTGTTTCTGCTGTAACTGCTGTAAAATGGATGAATTGTTGCTTGAATCAATATTAATCATAAATTTATCCTCTAACACCTCCCCTTGAGGATAGCAAAATATTGCCGATAAAGTAAGCAAGTGGCGACACAAAGGACCTGAACTAGGTATCGCTTTTCATAACTATGTATATTTATTCATCTTATTGTTTAGCAAAATAATACGAAACCAATAAACACGATTGACTCGGATACCTATCAACGGTCACAATCATTTTAGTACATAAAAAGAAAATAAAATTATCGATATAACAATGCTAAATAACACTTTAGACTCGTTGTTAGGTTTGAATGAGTTAACTTCTGGCGCAAACAAATAAGAAATCATGCTTAAAAATATACGACTACACATTGAAAAAGATGAAGAAAAACAGGAAAAATTAGATCAGAAGCTAGCTGCAACTATTGTAGACATGCAGCATAAAAATATTAATAGCTTTACCCGTAATATTCCCTCTTTAGTGCCGACACTTAAATCTACGTCTTTGCAAAATCATTCATTGTTTAGCAATAAGTATGGTGAAATTAATATCGTTGATTATGGTATCGGAAGAACCTTGTATGGATTCCATCCTCTAAACGAAGTAAGCCAGCAAGTAGGCAGGTTTGAACATCACAGTCCAAAAATAACGTTAACTCAAAGCAGCGAAGTAAAATCAGACACAGAAAGCGCAACCACATCCCCATTAGATTTTCATCAGCTTGCTGCATATCAAAATAGACAAAAGCAGCCACCATTAGACGAAGAAATAGAATGCTTAATAGTACTTGGTTGTGGTCTAGGCTTGCATTTAGAGTTGCTGCTTCGTCAACATAAAATCAAATACCTGATTGTTTATGAACCACAGATTCAATATTTTCAATGCTCAACTTTAGCGATTGATTGGTCTTCAATTTTCGCGTTAGCCAAGCAAAATGGTACTGGGATTTTCTTACAAATAGAAAAAGATGGACGAAATTTAATTGAAGATATAGAACAATTACAAGAACATGAAGGTATTTCTGAGTTCCGTATTTTCAAACACTACAACCACCCAATTTTTGACGCTATTTTCAATGAACTAACCAAGCGTACTTGGGCTGATATCAAAAAGAATGGTTTTAAAGTTAGCGCTACGGAAAATTACCTCACTTATGTGCCCAGCTGGACTCCAGAAATCGATCTTCAAAAATGTAAACCAGTCTGTGAAGAACAAACGCTATTTAGTAAAAATCTAAACGCTTTTAAAAAGTATTATCCGGCTATCTATAAACAGTTTAAATCTTATACTCCAGTCAATTGGCTACCTATTGATAATCAAGACAATGAAGTTAATTTATTAAATAAAGAAAATCTCACAACTTGGTATGGTGAATCACCTATCCATGATTGTGAGTTGAATTTCAAAAACTTTTACTCTCAACCGAATAAAGATGGATTAGTTTTAGGCTATACCGGTACCAAATTAGCGCACTATGAACACTACAAATTTGTAAAGAAAACCGAAGATCTTTTAAAAGAAGCGGAGGATGAAATAGGCGAACTACCTGGTACTGTAGCTTCCATCATCATGTTCGGTTTAGGGGTTGGTTACCAACTTGAACGTTTATTAACAAACCATAAAGTTGAAAAGCTATTTATTTGTGAGCCAAATTCCGACTTTTTCTATGCCTCACTGTTTGCCATCGATTGGACTGCTATTTTCGAAAAAATTGATAAGTCGAATGCCCGTATTTATTTAAATATCGGTGACGATGGCACCAATTTATTTCGGGATTTGTTAAGTCAATTCCACTCCATTGGTCCATACATCTTAAACAATACCTACTTCTATCAAAGCTATTACAACTCATCATTAAATAGTGCCATTGGCCAACTGAGAGAACAGCTACAAGTTGTTATCTCCATGGGCGAATATTTTGATCATGCGTTCTATGGTATTGCGCATACTAAAGAAGGGATGAAACGCAAGATCCCACTATTGACCAGCAATCCTGCTGACAAGCTAAGTTACGACGACAAAGAAGTTCCAGTGTTTATTGTTGGCAATGGACCGTCGTTGGATAGTTCGATAGAAGCGATTAAAGAATGGCAACATAAAGCAATCATTGTTAGTTGTGGTACTGCACTTCAAGTTATGTATAAAAATGGAATAGTACCGGATTTTCACGCTGAAATAGAGCAAAACAGAAGTACTTACGACTGGGCAACACTAATCGGCAGTTTAGATTTTTTAAAGAAAGTCACCTTAGTATCTTGCAATGGAGTGCATCCAGATACCTGTGACTTATACAAAGACGTATTGGTAGCGTTTAAAGAGGGGGAATCCTCTACAGTTTCAGCTTTGAATGTATTAGAAGATAAACATTTTGAGGTCCTCAAACACGCCTTTCCTACAGTAAGTAATTTTGTTTGCGATCTTATTAATTCACTAGGCTTTACTAGTGTCTATTTTATGGGCGTAGACTTAGGCTTTGTAGATGTAAAACACCATCACTCTAAGGATTCAGGTTACTACCTAGAAGATGGAGAAGAGAGTTACGATTATGCAGAAAAAAACAATACTTCTTTAGTGGTTCCAGGAAATTTTCGATCTTCGGTCAACACGAAACACGAATTCAAAGTATCCCGTCAAATTATTGAACAGGTCACGGCCAAAAAATCTCAATATCAAACATTTTATAATTGCAGTGATGGCGCGAGAATTCACAACACCACCCCTCTACATATTGAGGAACTACTAATCGTAGCAACTGAACAGCAAAAACAAGTTGCCTTAGAAAACATTCGGAAAAAAGCATTTTCGTCAGACCATATAGAAGGTTTTTGTGAGAAATTTGAGAATAAGTATTTACAGACTAACCTAAACAACGAAATTAACGCGATAGAAAAGCTTCTCAGTCAAGATATCAACACCCAAGAACAAGTAAACCAGATCATTGCTCAGCAAAAAGCCATGTTATTCCATTCTTACCGCAGTGGAAAATCACTATTATTTTATTACCTATACGGCACAGTAAATTATGCGAATGCTTTATTACTGAAACTATCACTAAGCTACTCAAATAAAAATCAACTATCAGACAGTGTTGATAAATGTATGCAACAGTGGCGGAAAACCATTAGTGGATTAAAAGATAAAATTAGCTCAGATATTGTGGAGTTTGATACCTCATCGTTTAGTTCTCAAAAAAGAGAAGCTAAATCGATAGAGTTACATTGCAAGAATCAATCTTTACTCTTGATAACTGATTCACCTAGGCTGCGAGCGGTATACAATCATATAATGCATGTCGCCTATCCTTGGCTCGCGGCATTCAAAGTGATAGCCCCTCAAGATTTAGATACGTATCACGGCAGTCCAAACTATGTAATTTACGGTGTAACAGAAAACCTTACTGATGTTAAAATAAAAGGTAAGAACACGACTATAATAATAACCGATTCATTTAATTACACCGAATTCCCCATACCGGGCTTAACATATTTACCAATACCTGAAATTAATCCAAAGGTAATTATTAAGAATGAATTATTAATAGCCGGACTCGCTATTAGAAGTGCAATCAGCTCACATCAATGTGAGCTGATTTTACCTAAATATTGGACTTCTAATGAGGAGCTATTCGAAAATCAGCCATTGTCCATCAATATGGATAATCGTCTGGCATTTAGTTACAAACTGTACACTTGTATATACAAAAAAGAGGCATACCAAGCGAACTTCGCAGTATCTAATAGTGGTACCAGAGGAGTTCAAATAACGGAGCCATTGCAAATGAAACATTTATTGTATGGGTTAATGGAAAAAGATGAGCTTGTAAACGCAGTCAAACAAAATATGACTCTAATTCAATCCGCAATACAAAAAGAAAAAACTGAAAATGAAATTTAAGGGAGCAGTACTAACTCAAACCCATCACCCGTTAATGATAATAGACGGTATCGAAGTTCCTTTACTAAAACCAGGGCAAGTGTTAGTTAGAATTTTATATTCTGGAGTGTGCCATAGCCAATTGATGGAAATGAATGGTTTAAGAGGTGAAGATAAGTATTTACCGCACCTCCTCGGACACGAAGCGACTGCAGAAGTATTAGATGTAGGTAAATCGGTAACGAAGGTTATACCTGGAGATAAAGTTATCTTAGGATGGCTCAAAGGCGCTGGACTAGATGCAGGAGGAACTGTTTATAAATCTCCAATTGGAAATATAAATGCAGGGGCAGTAACCACTTTTAGTGAGCTGTCAGTAGTATCCGAAAATCGTTGTTATCTATTACCATCGAAAATAAACTTGCGAGAGGGTGTTTTATTGGGCTGTGCGCTACCCACAGGAATGGGGATGGTAAACAACCAAATCAATTGTCAGCCTGAGCACTCTATTGGAATATTTGGACTAGGTGGCATTGGAATGTCGGCTTTAATTGCAGCGGTAAACAGTCAAAGCCGATTAATTGTAGCCATAGATTCAAATCAAGCCAAATTAAACTTAGCACAAAAATTAGGTGCGCATCTTTGTATTCACGCGACTCAACAAGATGCAAATGAAATTATAAAGGATGCAACTAAGGGAGAGATGTTAGATTTTGTAATTGAAGCAGCTGGCAGTTGCAAAACCATTGAACAAGCATTTTCATTAGTCCAAAAAAAGCATGGTAAATGTGTATTTGCTTCTCATCCTGAACATGGTGAAAAAATATCGCTAGATCCCTATGAGCTCATCTGTGGTAAAAAAATTGAAGGCTCTTGGGGTGGCTCAACAGATCCTGAAAGCTTAGTTAAATTAATGGCAGAAAAAACACCATCAACGGATCTGTCTACATTGGTTTCAAACAATTACACTTTATTAGAAATAAACGAAGCACTAAAAGACCTTCAAGCTCAAAAAGTTGTTCGAGCAATTGTTGATATGGGAGTCTGATGAAAATGAAAGCGGTACTTCTTGCAGCTGGAATTGGTTCAAGACTCAGACCTTTAACAGATACACTACCAAAATGTCTTGTTCCCATTAATGGCAAGCCTCTTTTGGATTTTTGGCTCGAAATGCTCCTCGCTTCAAAACAAATTTCACAAATATGCGTTAACTTACATTACTTAAAAGAAAGAGTTGAGGAACACTTAGATTTGCAGTGGCAAAAAGAACCTCGTATATCACTTCATCCAGAAAAAGCACTATTGGGCACCGCAGGTACCTTAAAAGGGTTAAAAAAAATATTAATTCACAACCCAATAATGGTTATTCACGCAGATAATCTTTCCAAATTTTCTCTAAATAGTTTTATTCAAGCTCACAAAAATAGACCACGTAGTTGCTCTATGACCATGATGTTATTTCAAACAGACACACCATCTTCATGTGGAATTGTAGAGTTAAGCGATGATGGGCGAGTTGTGAATATGCATGAAAAAATTAAAAATCCCCCAGGGAACTTGGCCAATGGCGCGGTCTATATATTTGAGCCTGAAATACTTGATTGGATTATAAAACATGATGCTGATGACATCAGTGCACAAGTGATACCCGCTCACTTAGGTAAAATTTATACTTGGTTAAATGATGATTACCATAGGGATATCGGAACCCCGGAAAGTTACAGATTGGCAAATAGCGAATACATTCTTTGAATGACGGAACATTTATTCTACCAAAATAGATCAATGGCACGCCTAAAGCGCTTAGCGTTAATAGGTTGATTTCCAACATTACTCACTTGACAAGCTGCAGCAACGGAGCCGATAAATGCAGCCTCCCATATAGTAGCCCCTGCGGCCAAAGCAATTGCTGAAGCCGTAAACAAACAATCTCCAGCTCCTGCAGGATCAACTAAATTTGCAGATAGTGCTTTTACCCTGTCATTTTCCCAGTTTTTAATGGTTGGGTGGTGAATAAGAATACCTTCATCTGCAAGCGTAACTAACAGATTTTTACAATTAGAGTCTTTTGTAAGTTTCTGAGCCAAAACGACAAGCCCATCTTTATCATTTTTTAAAGCTACCCGTATTTCTTTTTCAGTTGGAGTAATCAAGTCCATATTTTTAAAACGAGAAATATCACCAACCTGCGAAGATGTTTGGCTATCAGCAGCTAAAATCACGGATTTTCCGTTGGCAAGATGAATTATCTCATCGACCAAATTTTGCGGTAACATACCGTAGTTAAAATCGGAAAAAAGTAACACATCAGCACTTTCAATAGCAGACTTCAAGTCGGAACGAATAGCGGACTGAAGTGACTCCGAAATATCATGAGAGCGAACTTCATTAACTCTTAATAACGTTTTAGCACCCACTCGATAACGTGTTTTCAGAATAGTTGGCCGAGTGTCGTCTGAGTACACGAATGGCTCAATACCGTAATCATTGAGTCGTTGATGAACAAATTCTGCATGGTCATCTTGCCCAACAACGGAATAATACTTAACGTTGTCAGCACCTAATGACTTAGCATGACCAGCAACAATTCCTGCCCCACCTAAAAATAGTTTTGACTCATCAGGTGTAACAACGATTGTAGGATCTTCTTGCGACATACCAACCGCATTACATTGAATATATTGATCGACAATGGTATCGCCAATAACCAATATATTCTGATGGCAAAATTTATCAATTATGCTTAAAACGTTCTCTCGGATTATATTATGTCTTAGTAAATAACCATTCAGTTTTTCAGGTAATACATCAGCAGAAACCGATTTTGACCCTAAATATGAATAAGAACTATAACGACTACTACCTGAACTGAAAATAAGCTTTCCACCCAACGACTCCAGAACTGACTTTTCAGAATTAAAAATATTTTCGTATTCCTGGCCTTTTACAACTGCCCAAGGTTTGATTTCTTTTATTAAACTTTCAATAGGTTGTGAATTAATAAAAGCATAATCGATGTATTCCAAGGAAGATATAACTTCTAATCTATGTTGCTCATTCAAATAATTAGGATCTTGAATAACTTCATCAGAATTAACAGCAACCACGAGAGTATCACCACATTCTTTAGCAAAACGCAATAATCTAATATGACCGGGATGAAGGATATTAAAGTTTCCTGAAACTAAAACGACCTTGCCACCCAATTTTTTACTTTCTATAATCAAGTCTTGCTTTTCTATTTTCATAATCAAATTACACGATTCATTTTTATTTTATACAAGCACTTATATATTCATTTAGAATTGTTATCGGCAAAAATTCCACCAGCTAAAATAAGGTAGCAATTCCATTCTAAAATTCATGTTAAATTATGGTTTTAGAAGAATATGTTAAGTTGGTGCGTTTTATATCCAACATCAAGAATTTCAACCTCAGTTAAACCTGTAGTAGCTTACTAAAGCTGACCATCTAACCACTTATAAAATAATAGATATATTGACTTTTTAGTTCCCTTTCTTCCAAACAAACTCTTTTTGGGACGAGATAAAAAGGCTCCCATCTTGATAACTAAATGGCATATCTTTTAAATGGAGTACTTCTTGCCATCCGATTTTCTGACTGAATAATCTTACCCCTAACTTTCTAAGATGACGAAAAATATTTTCGGCATTTTTTTCGCTACCTACTTCCAGCATAACATCCGTATTTACCCAGTTTTCTTTAACAGTTGAACAAATAGCATCTGCTTCAGCACCTTCAATATCCATCTTAATAAAATCAAATTCACTCATCACTTCACTTAAAGCAACGCAGTTAACAGTGAACTCATCTATTTCACCATATACATTAGATTTTTTACCTTTTAAATGACTGCCAGTTCTATTACCTTTCAAGCGAGTAAAAGTTAGTGGCATATTTTTATCCGCTATCGCATTTTCTTTAACCGTAATGGTTGAAACTGAATTTAGATTGATGTGTTGATGTATTTTTTCAACATGGACCGGATCAGGCTCAAATGCATTAACATTCCAACCTAATCGCGACATCAAAATGCTATGTAATCCAATATTTGCCCCCATATCGGCCACATTTTTATAGTGATTTTTATTCGATAAATAGAAAGAAAACAAAATTAATTCATCTAATCCAAATAATTTTAACGAATCAATATTTCCCATAGAGTAATACGGTAAAAATAAAGTGCCAAAAGGTCCGAATTCAACACTTGCAGGTACTTCTGAAGCAAATGAACTTTGCATTATAGTCTGTTCACAAAAATCGCTAATTATTCGATGAAAATCACCTTTTCGCTGATGTTGATGAGATTGGTCGTGTAAATGGGAAAATAATGCGTTGAAAAAATTCATGACAATACCTATTTTTACGATTTGTATGGTGGAATATACATATCATGCTGAATCTGTTTGTTAAAACTATCAGGGCTCATTGACTCGAGTGGATTTCCATATTTGATGATTGGTTCATATCGAAAATCCGGATGAATACTAAGTTCTATTAAGTATGGTCCAGTTTGACTTTCGAGATTGGAAAGTACACTTTCTAAGTGTCTATTTTCAGAAACACTTACAGAACTAATACCATATGCACTAGCGACATTTGCAAATTCAATAACGGGCAACCCTTGTTCAGTTGAAGCCATGCAATAGTTACTTTCTAACCAGTCATCTTGAGTTTGCTTGATCATCGCATGTCCGAAATTATTATAAACAAATATAACAATATTTAATTCAAGATTAGCAATTGTAGCTAATTCCTGAATGTTCATTTGAAAACCGCCATCACCAACAATACAAAAAACTTTCCGGTTACAGGCAATGGCACTGCCGACTGCAGCGGGAAGTCCATACCCCATAGGTGTATTATTAAAAGAAGAAATATATTTTTGCCCTGATTTTTCTTTGCCATATACCAACGTTAAAGGTAAGCAGGTTCCCGTATCTACACAAATAACGTCATCAGCAGCAAAACATTTCGATATACTGAGAGCTGCTTCATAAGGATTTATCAAGCTCATTTCATGTTGAGGCATTACGTTATATTTAGCTCTAATTGTCGCTATATATGAATGCCATTGACCTAAATCGTTACCTCTAACTAATGAATTTAATAATTCCTGTGTTTTGATTATAAAACCTTCAGCTGACATATTAATCGTTTGATAAATCTCAAAATTAAATTTTGCAAACTTTTGCAATTCGTATCGATCAATATCAACCATACAAATTTTGGCACCGCGCGCAAAGCTATCTAGTTTAGCAGTGGCTCGCGTATCTAACCGACTCCCCACAGACAAAATGAAATCAGCATTCTGCAAAACAACATTATTCCCCCTTGCTGAATGCGTGCCAAAGGTTCCTAAGTTAAGCGGGTCATTATCATCAGACATTCCTTTTCTAGGCCATGTTATGAAGTAAGGAATATCAAGTTTTTCGGCAAGTGTTTTGTACGAGTTTTGTAATTCACTATTATCTAAACCCGCACCAAAAATAAAAACCGGTCGCTCTGCCTGCATCAATAAATTAATCGTTTTAGCAATTTCTTCTTCAATAACATTCGAATTAACAACTGTTTTTATCGGTTTTATTAGTGTCAACAAATCACCCAAAGCTTTCTGACAATGTACATCATCTAAATCGAAACGTTGGAAGTCATCAGGAATATCAATCAAAACAGGTCCCTTACGACCTTCCAATGCAATCCGCACGGCTTCTGGGAAACTGCTTAAAATCTCAACCGGCGTTTCAATTCTTTTAGCAAACTTAGTTATCGGTTTTGCCATGGAAACGATGTCCGTTTCTTGAAAACCGTATTGTCTGATACCAAGAGAATCGGACTGTCGAAATGAGGCTACGTTTCCGGTAACATGAACCGTAGGTATCGAATCAAAATAAGAACATGCAATTCCAGTAAGTAAATTGGTAGCACCTGGCCCTGATGTAGCAATCGTAGCACCTACCGATTGATTCACTCTGGCGTACGCATCGGCTGCCATTGCAGATGCTTGCTCATGCTGCATTGCAACATTAATTATCCCATCACAATTATCTATGGATTCGATAAGATGCAGCGCAGCGCCCCCTTGAACCACGAAAACGGCTTTACATTCTATAGTTGCTAGGCATTTAGCCACAAAATTTGCAAGCTTCAATTTTTTGTTAACCTTGTATTCACTCTACTATTTCGGTGAAAAGTCATTGTTTGCGCGTCGGAGTTTAAAAGCATCATCACTGCTTGTTAGCAAATCGAATAATCTCTCACTTTGCATACAGTCCGTTGCGGCACTAAAGTTTCGCCCGCTAAATGATGAGGGTGCATCTGCAAGAAAAAAAGTTAACGCATTAACTACTTTTTCCATTGGTACAAATTCATTCTGTTGATAACGTCTCAACGTTTCTTGATAAGCTTTTCCAGCATTTTCATTCGCGTTTAGAGTTTGTTGATGGATAGCTGTATCAACAAAGCCAGGACCGAGGTTAAAAAATAATAAATCAGGGTACTCCGCTGCGAGTAATTCGGTCATTTTGAGTAACGATATCTTCGACAGAGTGTATGCACTATAGTTTTCTGTTGCACCATTAACGCCCCCTCCTGCCAGTGTAATAATCCGGCACCCATGTTTGAGCTTTGGAATTGATGAATGTAATGTTAGTAAAATAGACGTACAATTTAAATAAATATTTTGCTGCCAATCAGCGAAAGAAACTTGGGAAAACTTACCAATCGGATTTAATGAGCCATGCAAAAAATAAATAGCATCGTATGTATTAAAATTAGTTTTTTGATTGAATTCGGCTACTTCATCACTGTGAGAAAAGTCCACTTGAAAAAGTCGACATTTTGATTTTTTTAATAGCTCTACGTTCACAGAATCTTTTCGAAAAGTACCATCTACCAGTACAGTTCGACTATCTAGAATACGCTTAGTCAAAGCACGTCCAATATCGCTATTAATACCCGTAATCAGAACTCGCTTCATACTTAAAAAGGTCCTTTAAACCAATGGCCAGGCACATCATGAAGTTTGATTTTAGAACTAACATCATTTAACTGCCGATTTAATATACGACTTACCTTGGTTCCTATATTATCTGCATCATTGTAAAAATCTTTAGTCATACCAAAACTAGTTGGTTCAGGATAATCCGGCAATCCAAGTCTTTGAGGAGAGGCTTTTAGCTTATCAAAGCACTTTTCGGTAACGCTAGCCACCAGCTCAGCAGCAACAGAAAAACTCTTATGCGCGCTATCACAAACGAGTAAATGTCCTGTCTTGGCAACAGAATCATAAATAGGTTGCCAACCTGTTTTATCCATCTGAACCGTTTCGAGTACGTCACATTGAATACCTTGTTGAGCTAACTTTTCAGCGGCTAACAATGCCTCCAAAAGCATATAGCTATTTGCTACTAAGGTAATATCATTTCCTTGTTTATGCTGCCTAATATTATCTAAAGGAAGGCATAGTGGGACTAATTCAGATTCATCGCACTGCTGCTGATGCAACCATCGATGCTCGATAAAAAGCACAGGGTTATCATCCATTATAGCTTGATATAATTGTTGTGATACGGAATCAGTTTTGCTTGGAATAACAACTTTAAGACCAGGTACATGGGCAAACCAAGCTTGTAAATTTTGTGCGTGAGTAGGTCCTTGTCCCCAACCTCGTCCGATAATTAAACGAATGGTTATTGGTACTTTCATTTGGCCATTAAACATATAATGCCATTTAGCAGCGTTATTAACTAATTGATCCATAGCCAGCAGAAAAAAATCTAACCGCTGATGTGTCATTAGTACTCTGCTGCCCGACAATGCTGCGCCAATTCCAATCCCCGTCATTGCATTTTCAGCCGTCGGCATATCAAATACCCTTTGCTGACCAAATGATTCAGATAACCCTGTTGTTGTGTTGAAGATTGCCTTGGGATCATCTATTCCTAAGCCAAAACTTAACATTGTTGGATCGTCAGCCATTGCCTGATGTTGCGCAATATTAATCTGCTCAGCAAAAGTAGTTTCTTTGTTAATTTTTTCAGGCATAAAGAAACCTATTATTATGTTCCAAGGACGGAAATGTAGAGTGTTCAGCGAACGCAAATGCTTCAATGATTTCTTGTTGAATTTCTAAATTTGCGTCATCAATGTGGCCTTGATTATCAGGAGATTCAAGCAACAGTTGTTTTTCAATCATCGCGATTGGATCACGATCAAGCCATTGTGCAACTTCTTGTTGCGGCCTATATGCCAAATCATCATCCCAATTAGGCCCACAATGTTCTCGATGGCGATAAGTATGGCATTCAAGCAATATAGGCCCATGCCCCTCGCGGATACTCTGAATGCTTTTAGCGGCCATGTTGGCAACCTGAATCACATCATTACCATCAACTTCTTTTGAATCCACCCCAATCGCCCTCGCTAATTCAACGATAGAACGACCTTTAGGCTGTCTAACATGCAAAGGACTATAAACAGAGTAACCGTTATTTTCACAGATAAATAAAACAGGTAACTTTTTCACGGCTGCAAAGTTTGCTGACTCGTAAAACACACCTTCCTCTGTAGCTCCTTCACCAAAATAGGTAACAGAAATCTCTTGTAGCTTTTGTGTCTGTTGATGCAAAGCATTGCCGACAGCAAGTGGGATACTATTGCCTACGATAGCGGTACTGGCCACAAATCCAGCGTCTAGATCGGATAGATGCATTGAGCCACCACGCCCCCCAGTACAGCCAGTTTCTTTACCATACAATTCGGCGATCAGTTTTTGTAAACTTCCCCCCTTCGCCAAATAATGCGCGTGAGCTCGGTGCGAACTATATACTTTGTCTTTATTATGCAAAAAAGCTGAGACGCCAACCGCTACCGCCTCTTGTCCAATAGATAAATGTGTAGGGCAACGCATTTTTTGCTCTGAATAGCGACCAGCTATAGCTTCTTCTACTCGTCGTATCCGCAATAATTTTTGATAGTATGAAAACAAATCACTCATGGAATAAACCAAAAATAGTCACCGGTATAACCCACTTCGTCAAAAAATGCTTTCCACTGATCAACATGCATAATGGTTTTAGCAGTTAAGTTCCATTCAAACATACGTTCCTCTTCCTCTGCATTCCGAAAGGCATCAACGGTAATAAAGGCATTGCCTTTACTAACTCGCATAATCTCAGCTAAGGCTCGACCACATTGATCTCGTTCAAGATTGTGTACAGTGTTGACACTCATAACAAAATCAAACGTATTGTCAGCGTAAGGTAATTCGGTTGCACAACCACAAGCCACATCATCTTTGATTTCTTCTTTCGCATGGGCTATTGCGTATTCAGATATATCTATACCTTTTGCATTAATGCCAGGGATAAGTTGTTTCAGATCGTAAAGAAAAAATCCCTTGGCACAACCTACATCGAGAACCGAGCTAGTATTGTTTAATCCATATTGTTGTTGGATATCAGGTACCACAGGTTGCCAAAATCGCGAGAAATATTTGAATCCACCGTAACCATACTGACGGTCACCATCAAAAAATTGTTGACCAAACTGACGAGCGATTGCTCGCACGGCATCGGTTTTCTCTTCGCTACGAGCTTGTGTGTTTCGTTTGGTTTTAGGATAATTTCTGAGTAAATCTATTTCCATTGATTATAAATCCTCATTTACTGCTTGTGCTCATAATCTAATGACATCGACCTAAGTTGCTCAAAGTTTAATTTCGCCCAATCTATAGTTTGCCCTATTCCCTGTTCTAACGTAATTTTATCCTTCCAAGCAAATTCGTCTCTGACTTTATTAGAATCCAACAAATAGGCCGCATCTTTTCCTGGCCTATCAGCAGAAATTTCACATACTTGATGGATATCACGTCCCATCTTTTGACAAATCAACTCGACTAAATGTCTAATTGATACCGTATCTAACGTTGAAATGTGATAGGTTTCGCCATCTTTCCCTTGCTCACCAATAGCTTGGGTAGCCGCGGAAACATCATCAATATGAATAAAAGAACGCTCTGATAGACCACCTCCATGCAGGGGTAGTTTGCGCCCCATCATAATACTCAGGATGGTTTTAGGAATGATGCGGTATAGTTGCTGCCCTGGGCCGTACACATTTGCCGCTCGAGTACTTACTACTGGAAAAGCATGAACATCAAAAAAAGTCTTTAAGCTCATATCTGCAGCCGCTCTAGAAACAGCATAAGGCGTACTGGGATTGAAAACTTGGCTCTCATTTACAAAACCAAAACAGGAACCATAAACTTCAGGAGTCGAAATGTGAATATACTTGTCTAAGTAGTCTTTGTGACGAAGCATGTTATGAAATTTAATCGTCGATACCGCATTCGTCATAAACCAATGTTCAGGAAACTCCCAACTTTGTCCAACCATACTTTGCGCAGCAAAATTGTATACAGTTGAAATTTTGTGTTGGTCCAACACTCGCTCAATATCAACCAGATCTTGATTTAAATCCAATTGATGAAAGTTAAGTTTACTGTGATCGCCCCATTTATAAGGAAGCAATGGGTTAACCGGCTCTTCAGAACGACTGATGCCGATAACTTCCATACCCTGATCTAAAAGGTGCTTACAAAAACTAGCCCCTGAAAAGGAATTACTGCCAATGACGGCTATGCTGCCTTTCATACGAAAATCTTTTTATTTATGTTTAACACTTCAAATTCCTAACATTCAAATAGAAAATAATTACTTAAGTTGTCTATTTTAGATATCTGCGGTATCCAATGATATTTTTCGATAATTATATTTTTATTATCATTTAGAAGTTTAAAACCAAATGATTCTGCATATTCTATGAATTCTTCTTTGGTCCAAGCATTTTGATGGATCAGCCTAGCTGCAGGAAACTTCTCTTTTGCTATATCGACTAATAGTCTTGCTGTATTTCCGGGGCCAGAGCAATTTCTCACTTGCTGCAGTTCTGCTTGATCTAAAATAACAGGACCTACATAATCAGCTGTTTCGAAGCTGACATTTTTTTCGAATAAATCGGGAGAGGCATTCAGATCAATACCCGTTAATATAAATAATGCCCTTGATTCAATTGAGCTTTCAACGCCATATTTTTTCCAAATATCGATTAAACTCTCAAAGCTCCAACCGATTCCCAACACTGAAGGCCCGACTAAGGTTCCCTTCCATTCCTGATACACACTGTCAAAGTCAGGCAACTTCAACAATAGCTTTCCATTAGTTTTCAAACAACGATTTGTTTCTCGCATTATTTGCGCAAGTGTAAAAACATCAAGATGTTCCAGGCAGTGAGAAGAATAAACTAGCTCTATCGATTCATCAGTAACTGGAAAAGTGCATTTCGCTGACAATTGAAAAGGATGGAGGTAACTATCCGCACCTTCTAAATTTAACCACTTATCGTAATAAAAATAATGCCCGCCACCTACGTTCAAGTATTTTGGTTTTGTAGGGTAAGCTAAGTTCGAAATGACAGGATTAGTTTGAGCATTTTGAATGAGTGCAAATAATTTTTCAGGTTTAAAGTTGAGCAGCACCAAATTATTAAATATCTGCTCAAAACTTTCGGAAATAATAACAACATTTTCATCATCATATATTTCGACAACCTCAATCAAAAAATATAAAGGACGGTCAAAAAACTCAGATTGACCAATAGCATTACTAGTTACAAAGAAATACTTAACTTCTGATAATGCAATTAATTTTTGCTCTAATACTTTCTCAGTATTTTTACCGATACCAAAGACGATGACATTTTTCACATAGCCATCCTTAAACCGATTAACGCAGGGCTAGGATGAAACACTGGATACATGGCATTAGTGCCAGCAAATGGTTTAATTTGATTAAGATTATTCGGAAACGTAGGACAAATAGTCATCTCAATTGTTCTCCTAACTTGCCCAGCGACCAATTTGGCCCGATGGCAGACCAGTCTTGGATTAAACAATAAATATCCCCCAGGAGGTACATTGACTTGAACAATTCCCTCTGCGGATTTCAATTCAGTTGTTCCAGTTTCAACACTTGCCCCGTCTAAGTATATGATAAGTTTAAATATAAAAGGTGGCATTCCGTATTGGTGCCATATAGACGGCCCTACTTCTGAAGTTTCATGTTCAATTCTATTACACACCACACGCACGTTACATAATGACCAAGATCCTTCATATATTGCAGTCAACGGTTCAATTATTTTGTCGCACGACTCAATTATTTTGTTGCACAAATTAATTGTCTCAGTATTGGGTTGCAAGTATCTATATTGTTCATTCAACGACGCAGTTGTTTTTGACGTGATGTTACGATTAAATTCATATCCGGAAGCGACATCTTTCTTACTGAAATCCACACTTTCAAGTATTTTAATATGACTACAAATACTTTGGGTAAATGAATCATCAATACTACCTGTTTGAAAGTGAGTGAATTTGGTCAGATATCGTTCACGGGTAAAGACTTTAAAATATAAAGAATAAAGGTATGTTTGAGACATCAAGGCTAAATGTGCTTTCGCACTATTGGGAATGTTGTAGGAGCAGAATCCGCCCAGTTCCTCTCCCAGTGGGACAATTCCACTATTATCTAAATAAATATAGATGCAGTCTATCGGTATCTTTTTCTCTGCAAAATCTAACAAAATGTCAAAATGCGAAGCTGGCGCAGTAAAAATAATATAAGATCTATCCACAACATAGTAAGTGTGCATTTTTTCTAATTTAAAGCCGTGACTCGAAGTCCCAAATTTAAAGTTGTCAATCACCCCTCGGGTAAAAGTTGGGTAATCCTCTAAAAATGAGAATGCTTTTTCTACTGCCCCAACCACATAAATTTCATTAAACCTATGCACGTCTTCGGCGAACTTATCAATATAAGTTGTCATAAAGAAACCTCATTAACATATGCCCCACAATAAGTTGTAAGTCTTCCGATATTTGCATGTCATTAATTTGATTATGAATGATATAATCGCTCAATAGTTTTGCCTTGCCACCGGAGTACCCCAGAATAGCAAAACTAACCATGCCTATTGTTTTGGCCTGCTCTAGCGCTTGGACAATATTTTCGGAATTACCGCTGCCAGAAAGTACAATTAATACGTCCTTTGAGTTTGCTTTAACCTTTAATTGATGAGAAAAAATCTTATCATAACCTATATCATTGCCAAGACAGGTTAATATACTGCTATTAGCAGGTAAAGCTTCAACATTAAGACTGCTAAGGCCTGAAGGGTCAGTACCATACAAAAAGTCGTTGGCTAAATGAATAGCATTGCCTGCACTGCCACCATTACCACAAATAAATACTTGCTTCTTCTGCTTACAACAATCAAGTAAGTGATCAGCTAAAATTTGAATATTTTCAACATCAAGCAGTTGAATTTGTGCGATTAGTGAACCTTGGTAATTAGCGATTAGTTTTTTCATCAGAGTACTTCCTGTTGCATCCATTTCAAGTTGCACCATCTATCTTGATCGACCAAATTACCCGATTGATACGCTTCAATAATTTCTTCAATAGCCGTTTCCACTGATTTTTTAGGGCGGAATCCGGTAGCCAGTAACTTATCTGAATTAACACGATATGAACGAGGATCATTTGATGGTGTTGTTACCACTTCGGCTCCAGTTCGTTTTGCTAAAATACTAGCAATTTCTGCTATTGTGATATTTTCAAAACCGGCGTTAAACACACCTTGATGTTGAGGGTTTTCAAGTAAAAACAAATATAAATCAGTAATATCATCGATATGAATGTTGGGTCTTGCTTGATCTCCACCAAACACGGTGATCTTCCCATTCTTAATTGCCTGAACGGTTAACATGTTCACCGCCACATCAAGTCGCATACGCGGTGATAGGCCACAAACAGTAGCAGGTCTAACGATTTGAACAGCCATTTTATCTGAATAACTAAGCATAACTCGCTCTGAAACCATCTTAGTTTTATTGTATTCAGAAATAGGTTCAAGAACTAAATCCTCTGTAACTTGGTCTTCATCTTTTACACCATAAACACTGCCAGATGAGGCATAAATAAAATGCTTTATACCATGACGATATGCTTTATCAGCTAGTTGCATCGTTGCCAACGCACTGATTTCCCAAGTTAATTTAGGGTCAAGATCACCGCAGGGATCATTAGCTACAGAAGCAAGATGAATGATCACATCAATTCCATCTAATTCAATGTCTGCTACTTGTCTAACATCTTGTTTTAAAACAGTTAGTCGCTTATGCTCAGGTAAGAAGTTTCCAAACCATTGAATATCTAGAGCCACTACGCTGTGACCTTTACTTAACAATTTAGGAACAAGCACTGACCCTTTATAGCCGCATGCACCAGTCACTAATACCTTCATTTAAAATTCACTCCAAAATATTTATGCACTTCACTAAGTACATTTTCACTTGTAACATCGAGCCAAGATAAATATTGATCACCTTGTGCTCCTTTTATTTGGTTTTTATCTTTGACAATGCCTATTTTTTCTAAATGCTCATATGTTGTTGCAGTACATGCTTCTTGGTACATTCCAAAATAAATGTAATTACAACCTTTAGATAAAAAACAGAGCACACCAGCACCATTACTAACGGCAAGATTCAACCAACTAGTCTGATACAGTGCCGTGCGTAAAAATACGTTTAGCGAAGCCTCTGGAAATTCTGTCACATTACCCCAACCTAATGGCTCTAACGCAGTTTCAGTATCCCTAACTATAACAACTGAATAACCCAACACATTTAATTTTTCAGATACATCTCGCCAAACAGCTAAGTTACTATTCCTTTCAATATGTGCTGTTGATTCTCTCAACGTGATAGTTATGGACTTTTGATGATTTATATTATTGTCGTCAAACCACTTAAAAACTTTACTTTTATAAAATTCGCTTGAGCAAACTAGTTGATGATCGGTTTTTGAATCTATATAGGGAAACAACTCATAAAAATGGTGACGACCAATTGGCTGAGAGAAATTATGATCAGTTGGAAACCTGTGTTGTGATGCCTGAAAAATGTTTCTTGCTTGTCGCCTATCGGAACATAAGTGCAGGCTGGCAGCAGGATCAATTAACTTTATCAGTGGTATCAATAAATTAGTTAATCGATGATTCATCTCATCTAAACTGAAAAAGTCGATGTTGTCTCTAAATCCCCCTTTATCACCTGGGCAAACAATAACATTAAGCGCACTTAAGTTTTTTTCATTAGCTACTAATTTGCATTTCACTAAAAAAGTGAGAATATCGTATGTTGGAGGAGATATACGCAGATCATACACTACAGTCAGTCGTTGTTTGTTCGTAATAAAAAAACTCTCTTTGTCGTTATATATATCTTTCAAAAGTGTGATGCTTCCATCCACGCCATTAAACCAATACAGCGGAACTTGCTCAATTCGATCAAGCAAATGTATTACTTCTTCATAACGATATATTGCTAACACTACGGTGTCGTAATCATCGATATTTAAACTCGTTAAATTATGTATGGGTTGATTATTGAAACGCCCTTCACCACTTGAATTAAAGAAATCTATTTGTCCTTCAAATTCTGTCGAATCTAAAAATTTTTGCGCACTGCCTCCTGTTCCAACAACCGCTATTTTTTTCATTGTAGACAAACTCATACTGCTTTCCGCTTGATATTACTCATGCTACATATACACACTGGATCGATGCTGGAATTGACTCTGCGATTTTATCTGATGAACCGACAGACGTTAAAACAAGTAAATCAATTTTCATAACGTCAATCTGATCAGGTTTAATGACGGGCTTTTCTAGATAAAACTGACCAAAACTAGTGTTAGTATCAACAAAACCTGCAACTTCAATTTGCTTACTTGTGAGCTGTTTAAACACCTCTTTTGCTACTATACCTGTACCCCAGATATACAATGTCGAGAATTCATTACAGTCTATTACCTTTATTACTAATTTATTAACTAACGATTTAGCCACTAAAAGCATTTCGTTTTGTTCTGTCAATTCATCAGATGAACGGTATTTTTGAAGTAAATTAAACAGTCCAAATCGTTTATTATTTTCTAACTTCTCAGCTTGCCTCAAAATACTCGGTATTCTTGCTCCACTATCAATTGAAATTAGAACTTGATTAAGTAATGCCCCAGCATCATGTAAGTCAGCCATTTCGGGCCACAAAAAAGCAGCGACTAGGTCTTCACCTGAAGCGGTCACTTGCTGGAATTTGGAATTCGCTTCAAAAATTAGCTTTTTGCCCGAGACTAAATGTTGTCGCGCTATCTCTTTATCATGTTGATACAGCGCGATTTTAGCCAGATAATATTCACTTTCAATGGATTTTATACACAATATCGGGCAAAAAGAGTTGCAATCTTCGGCCAACAATTTCACAAAGAATTGTTTAGCTTCTTTGAACGATCCTACCTCATATAATTGTTTTGCCAATAAAAAAGACAACGAGATAAACCAACGTAGTGTGAAGGGATTTTGTCTTATCTGATTGCTATTTTTTGACATTAGTATCGTTTTAACCTCAGAAATCCACTGACTAGTAGTATCAATGTCCTTCGAATCTAATGCATAACCTTGTACCGTTCTGAGCATCAAAGTGTCACAATCGGTGACGCTCAGCAGCTTGCTAACATATTGATTTCGTATCTTTTGATCTTCTATGCGTTGACCTACTTGTACGATTTGACGATGAAGCCAAGGATTATCATATCCATTTTCAAAGTCCAAATACTTAGGCAAGTTTTCCATACTGTATTCGGGATTTTCGTAACTTACACGTTGTTGATCCTGCCAAAGTGGATGAGTTAAATCTGGTGTGGCGACAATGATTAACCATTCAGTGTCATTTTCGTTTTTATCGACGTCTATTTTCTCAAATTTCCGGGGCGCCTTGGGTAATTTAAATCCACCCGGCGCAGATTGATGGTAACGGGCTTCAATGACAAAACCATAATCTAAAAATAATGCTTTAAACTTCTGCCAATCAAACTCATGGAAATGGTATGGATTGGGATCTTTACCTGTTTCATCAACCCATAAATACGGCACGCTAGCAATGACGCGACCGTCGGGTTTTAAACTTTTCAAGCACAATTTAAAAAATGAATGGTAATCTTTGACATGCTCAATGGTTTCAAAAGAGGTAATTAAATCAAATTCACATATATCTGTATTTGCATACTCATCAATATCGAGTACTGCATAATTGAGGTGTTCATTACCGTAAATTTGATTTGCATAAGATATACTATCCTCACAAATATCCACAGCTTGAACGAAGCGTGCAGATTCATTTGAGGCTAACAAATAACTTCCATATCCTAGTCCGCAGGCGCAATCCAGTACTTTATCTCCCGGCCGAATATAAGTTTGTGCAAATACATAGCGATATACGTGGGCGTCAGAGCGACAACTAAATTCCCTTAACATATCCATATGCAAATCTCGCTCTTTTAGCAGATTCGACATCTGAACTAGATTGTGTCCTGTGTGCTTTATTTTTCTAAAAGTAGTTGTAGCAAAAGGTCTAGAATCAGTCAGTAAATGGTATTTTCTAGTAAACCATTCACTAGCTTCCAAATGAAACCCAGCTGTGTACAACAAATTTTCAATATTTTTCTGGCGATATTTGGTATCTTTGTCAGCTACGACTGTAATAAACAGTTCGTGGTTATTTTCAAATCGATAAAGTGTATTAATTAAATCAATAATCATAGTTGTATCTTGGACTGGAGATAAAATGTGACCGCATGAAATTGATTTATGTTCCAAACGAATAAGGACATCATCTGAATAATTTTCACTTAGTGCATTGGCATTAGCACTATCAAAAACACCAAAACTCAATGCTCCGTTCAATGGGGTGAGTGGCAGGTGAAGATCATTAGATAATTTCATTTTATAATTCCCACATAGTCTCAAATTTGTTGTCACAATAGACCTACAGACTAATTAGTTCTATCGACTCACAACCATAATCAGAAGATTGTTGATAAATATTTTTCGCAATCTCTTCTTTGAACCTCATAGAACAAATTACGATTTTTTTGCATTCTGATTTGATCGCCTGCTCAAGTGAAATAACTGAATAACCTAGAAACTCATAAGTACCGACTAATTCCGCTTTTCGGTCAATTACTTTTTCAATCTCAATGACACTTTTATCAAGATAAGGATATAATTTTTCAAAAAACTCACCAGCACCATAAACGCTAAAACGAGTCCATCCACTAGTCTTAATTCGATCTGCTAATTCGATTACATCATTATCAGTATCCATAGACACTAATCCATGCTGTTTTTGCATAAATTTAGGGGAAATAAAATTAAGAATTGCCTGTGGCCAATGAATATATGTGGCTTTCCATTTGGTATAGCGACTAAACTCCAAAAACGTATTTTCAACTCCAATCTGTTTCACTTCATCAATTTGATCCTCGGATATCACAGGGTATTTGTCATTAGAACCAAAATTATCTTGATGATAAACTTTTGTATAAAGCAAGGATTCATCAAGGGTTGGAAACTGAATGAAGCGTAACAATAAAGCAATGCTGTCTGAAGAATCGATGAAGCCAAATCCTAATTCATAGTGATGCTGAAAGTATTGTTTGCACCCTGACAAAAAGGCTTTGGCAAAGCCAGAGTTTAAAGCTAGTTTTTCTTCTAAAATAGGGGTGCCAGCATTGTCATCAGAGTAGCCTAAAGTGGTGCCACAATCACCGACCAAAAATGCTTCAATACACTCCGGAGATCTCGCGAGCAGCTTCCTAAAATTGTCCATATCATTGTCGGCATTGATAAAACTTTGATATAGGGTGTCTTTTGTATACCGATAAATTCTCTCAGAGGAATAAAAAAGTAAGTTAGCCGAGCAATGTTGCCCTAGTATGTTTTGAATTTGATTTTGTATCGTGCCGCCATTGCCAAAATCAACTACGACACATTCTTTATAAGGTGTAGAAATATGTGAATCGTAGTATCTAACAAACCTAGCTTTTTGTTCACTAATGTAGTTTTTAACATGGTCAGCGTTTTCATAAGCTAACGTCCTAAGGACCTTTAATAAATTTTCACCTTTATAAAAGAGGCTATCTGCATGTTTAACGTAGCTAGTTTGAAATGTAGCGTGTAACTCGTCTACAGGAATAAAAAAATCTCTATAAAAATCGTCTACTGAATAACCTCGTCTAGCAACTAGCAATTCCAGTACATCATCAATCCAATGTTCTGCATCACAATCAATAGAAGGCCAAAATGTGGATTTACGGGAAGCATAAAGTCGCTGAACTGAAACCCCCAAGATACCTCTTTGTTCTAACCTTTTTAAAATAAGAGGCACATACACTTCTGCTTCTCTCATTAAACATAAAATGGTTGTGCTTTCTACTTCTAGTGTTTTATCTATCACCCAGTCAGCAAATGAAAATAAGCTTGGTGCCCACACAAGTGCACCAACCTCAAAAGCACTGCGCTCTTCGCTAGATTCAAATGGGTCGAGTAGGTGCGTAGAAGCTAACCTTCTAACGGCGTTAAATTTAGGTTTTTTTAAAAAAAGCGATTGCTCGGTTTTTAAAATATCTGCGATATTTAGCTGTGGGGATGCATGTATCGCATGCAGCCCAATACTCTTTGGAGAACTAACATCAGATATAGCATGATCGCCGATATGCAACCATGAATCATATTCAGCAGTTAAATTCTCTTTTACGAATTTGAACAATTGCCCTGTCGCTTTATTTGCCCGATATTCTGAGGAAACGTATAATGGCACGGCCTTAGAAAATTTAGAACGTTTAAAAAATACCTCATGAATTTGCGTTTTACTCAAGTACATATCAGACAAAAATAAAACCTGAATTCCTCGATCGCTCAAAGACTCAGCAAGAGTTAACATTGGTTGATATAAAAATGAAAAATCAGATTCTGTGGTTAGCTCACTTTCCAGCAAAGTGCTTTTTATTGATTGAGAAAAAGGTAAAAAATCATAAATTTCTTCTAAAGTCACCTCCCTGCTAACCGACTCGCTTTTTGCTTTTTTCTCGGCCAAAACCCGCAATTCTTGAAATTCTTTATCTTGCAATGGTAACCCAAGTTTATCTTTTACTCTTGCATATGAAAGTGAAAAGACATCTGCAGGTTTAGATAGTTTTCTAAAAATCAAAGTGTCGAACAAATCAAAAGAGACGATTTTTATATCGTGATTTTCGATATACGAATCAATATCTGAAATTAGTCTAGACATTAAGCACTACCTATCAATGTTGTTGTATTCATTTAATATTGAATACACTTTTATATTTAAATAAGAATCTATATGCATACTTGTTAGAGTCGATACGTTTTATTCGTTTACTCTTTAGAAATAGTCTGCAGGGTTCTTTTCTCTGCCTTGATATCAGCAAAACTAACCTCTTGTAGGTGAGCATAATCTGTCAACTTGATATCTTTTTTCGGGGTTTCCCAATCACCATACTGAAATGTTAGATAAGCTTGATAATCAGCAGGCACTTGAACTTTTTCTCCCAACCATTGGATAACAGAAAAGTCATTAAAATGATGTTCAGGGGCATACCACATACCCATACTAGGCAAATGGATTGATTTACCATCTTGTTCTTTCCTGAAGGAAATGGACGTGGTAAAAACTAAGAGATCTTCTGAATCAGACGTGAATTTTAATAAAACAGAGGTGGCTAAATCATTACTATCTGTGACTTTTTCAATACGCCAATCTATTTCAGGATTATTCTCAACGAAATTAATCACTAAAAATTCAATTTCTTCAGCGCTATTCTGCGGGGCAGCAAAATCGATATCATCATCCCACGGAATAATATCTTGATCACGAACTAAACCTAATAAAGTACCAAAATCAATGACTAAAGGAATTTTGTTGGCAACAGCTAAGCGACTTAGGCCTTTAATAATTTTTCGACCTAGTAATAAACTATCTTCACAATTAAAGGGTAACTCACTCTTTAATTGATTTTTTACGGGCAAAACAACTTTTTCTTCTGGCACATTAAACTCTTCTATTAATTGCGCCTTAACTGCCATTGCCCATTGGGTGGTAATTACAATTTCGTCGTAGTCTATATCACGCAAAGCTTGTGGTGCATAAACATTTAAATCAAAAATTACACGACCAACTTTGTGAGTATCGTTGTCTAAAATCCCAACAAAATTTCGTTCTTTTCGTGTATTATCGATAAAGTACCCTGCGCCTGGTCCTGCGCCAAATAAAAGAGTTTTGACTTTCATTATGACTTCTCTTCCTCTGCTATTTTTTGGCTACACATTAGTATTTTTGAAATGAGAGCACTATCAACTGGAATAATAAAATTGGCTGTTCGGCTTTGATTAAACTCGAGTTTCGCTAAGTCTTGAACTTCGGTCCAATTAACCATAGGGGCTAACTCTTGATTAAAATCTATGGTTGTTAACAGTCTTGTTATTTTAGGCTTTAAGCTCATCGGTAAATTTAATTCGTGTTCACCAACTACTTCTAATATCGCTAACAAACTAAAACTGCATGCTAAACCGTGGGGCACATCATACTGTATAGTAAGTGGATACGAAATAGCGTGGGCAAGGGCCGTTTTAGTCGTGGATATTGCTAATCCAGCAAGCGTAGCCGCCCGTTGTAATTTTTTTCTCCCATCAATATCAGTTGAATTATTCAACACCCTAGGTAGTGCATCACATATCAACTCAATTGCACAAATGGCAGTCTCTTGGCTTAATTGAGTCTTATTTTTATTCCATAAAGATTCTAAGGAGTGAGACAATGCATCTAACGCAGGATAAAGCGTCTCGGAATAAGGTAAAGTCAGCGTTAAGTTAGGATCTAAAATTGCTGTTGTGGGTGTTATCCCATAGAGGGAATGTTTAGCGTTAACTTCTCCTTCCCAAACCGTTGCAAATGGCGTTACTTCCGCCCCCGTTCCTGACGTTGTAGGAATAGCAATAAGATTAATTTGGCATACTAAATCATTTCGAGTTAATAATTGCCCTAGTGATTGCTTTTTATAACTAACTAGCGCAGCAAACACCTTGGCTGTATCAATCGCACTGCCGCCCCCCAAAGCTACTATGGTAGAAATATCTTCATGGGCGAATGCAGAATAACTGTTTTCCAAAAAGGTTTTTTCAGGATTGGGCGTTACGTCATCAAATACACGCACTCTATTGGCACTAACGGTATCAATAAATTGTGATACTAAGCCTCTTTTAGTAAACCCTCTACTGGTAACCAACAGAATATTCCCAGTAGAAATAAGTTCAGGTAATTGCGCCAAGAAGTCGTTAGTTTCGATGATATTCACATCTGAATATTGTGCGAAAAAAGCTGTCATTTTTCACTGCCAACGTGTTGCATAAAAGCTTCTTTGTTTTCAATGGGGCTGCTGGTTGGCCGACCTAAATCATCTCTTGAACCCTGAGCTATTTTAATCTCAAATAAAACCGGACCAGAATTTGGCGTTAAGCTTGACCAATTAGAAGCAATAGATTCCTCATCTGATGCACAGTAATAAGCCTTATATCCACTGGCTTTAACCAACATTTCCATATCAATCTCACCTGCTACTGTGGGTTGCCCTCCCACTGACTCATGACTCTGATTGTTCAGTACAATGTGCACCAAGTTGCTACTGCAATGTTGCCCTATAATCGGCAAAGCGCCCATATGCATCAACATTGAACCATCACCATCAATTGCAATCACTCTTTTTTCTGGCGCGCCAAGTGCGACGCCCATAGCAATAGAAGAGGTGTGGCCCATGCCACCTACGGTTAGAAAATCAGAGGCCGCTTCATTGCGTTTTTTTCTTAATTCAAATACTTCTCGGGACGTTTTACCTGTAGTCGAAATAACAACATCGTTTGAATCAAATACCTGTAATAACTTAGTCAGCGCATCTTCGCGCTTTAACTGATATAAACTTGGTTTGATTTCAGCAGTGATAGGTTTCCTGAAAGTGTTTTTTCTAACCAGAATAGCAACTGCTCTGTTTTCGTCAGTCATTTGCTTTAATAAGCCGGCTAAAACCAAGTCTATATCCGATTGACTGTCAATAATCACATAGGGAATACCTAAGATTGCTAATTGTTGTTCAGTTACCCTTCCCTGCTTAACATGTTGCGGCTCATCACTGACTCCCGGCTCGCCTCGCCAACCTATGATCAACAACATCGGAATACTATAAACTTCAGGATCGACTAACGAAGCAAGTGGATTTACTGCATTGCCAATGCCTGAGTTTTGCATATAGACTGCTGCAGGAGTGCCGCTGCCTAAATATCGCCCCATAGCAAGTCCAACAGCATTACCTTCATTGGCCGTGATAATATGCTGTTCCTTCGACAAATTTTCGTCGATATAGGCACACAGATTTTTTAAAAGTGAATCAGGGACACCACAATAAAACTCGATACCGAATTTAGTTAGTTGGTCACAAAAACCTTTCGGGTTAATCATTACTTACCACCGGGAATTAACTCTAATATGGTCTTTATTGGCATCATTTTGTCATCAACTTCTGCAGAACGACCATTGGTTAAAATTGACGTAGCGGTATCAACCATCGCCGGATAAGCACTTCGTAACAGCTGATTAGCATAAATAACGATGTTTGCACCTTTGGCTGCTAACTCAGACTCATAAACACTGTTATAGCTAGATGGCACTACAACCAAGGTCTTTTTATTTTTCAGCTGGGCATAACGATCACAAAACGCGAAGATTTCATCCGGCGATTTATTGCGACTATGGATCATGATGCCATCAGCTCCAGCATCTAGGAATGCCTCTGCTCTTTGTATTGCATCATCAATGCCTTTTTCTAATATCAAGCTTTCAATTCTCGCAATGATCATAAAATCATTAGTGGCTTGGGCTTGCTTACCCGCCTGAATTTTCATACTAAAGTTTTCAATGCTGTCTTGGGTTTGAGCTACTTCGGTACCAAATAACGAATTTTTCTTTAAACCCGTTTTGTCCTCAATGATAACCGCCGAAACTCCTAGGCGCTCTAAGGTTTTTACTGTGAAAACGAAATGCTCTGTTTTTCCGCCAGTATCACCATCGTAAATGATAGGCTTAGTTGTAACTTCTAACACTTCATTCAAGGTATTCATCCGCGACGAAACATCAACGGCTTCAATGTCAGGCTTTCCCTTGGCTGTGGAGTCAGTCAAGCTGCTTCCCCACATACCATCAAATTCTTGCGGACCTTTATCTGTGGTGACCTTCACATTTTCAATAATTAATCCCGATAAGGCATTATGAATATCCAAAAAACGTAATAAAGGTTTGGCTGAGAGCAAACGTTTTAGTGATTTCAAACGAATTTGTGGGGTCGTTCCAATTTCTTTCATAGCTTTGTGTAGCGCTGTGGAAGAAATGCCTTGGGCATAAGGAACTTCAACCAACTCACCTTGCCATTGTGCTAAACAATCAATCACACTTTGACGAACTTTTTTCTGAACGCCTTGCTGCCAATCATCACCGTGCACGACATAATTAGGTTTGTACTTTTCTAGGTTAGGAACGTAATCTAGTGTAGTTTGCGGTACAACTCGTGCCACACCTTTGATGTTTTGTATAACTTGCTCTCGTTGCTCAAACGTCATGAAAGGAACACGTTTGTAACTAGCAATCGCTTTATCTGTTAACAGACCAACAGTCACCTCGCCTAATTCAGAGGCCTTTTTAATAATATTCAAATGGCCTGGATGAACTAAATCGGCACTCATTCCCACATAAACTGTTTTAGTCATATCTTTTTACATCTCATTTATTTATATAAAAGGCGATTATTTTCATAGTAGAAAATAAGCTAAATTATTAATACTTTATTGGTTTATTTATTCTATTTCTAACCGTTTTGTGAGGGAAACTTCATTTAACCTCTACTCCCCGTGACAGCATGGTTAACAATTGATAACCATCCCAAGCCGGAGAAAAATCTAATGCTCTGCCTATAGGCACAATTCTATCTATTCCCTGTATCGACGGTTGCTGAGCAAACTTTATCAAGGTCTCTCGCTCAATACCCCAGTAGGTTAATGTTTGCAGCTTAGCACTGCTTGCTGAAGCAAGATCATCCAAGCTGTTGATTGGTAAAAGCAAAAAATAACCACCACCAAGGTGCCAATCTAGCCAATTTTCATCAAACTCGGTGACTGGAATAACACCGATGGCGCTTTGGATGATTGGAGCATCAGCTTTTGCAGTGCTTTTTAATAACTGACTGGTGACTAAGTGATCATTCAAACTATTAATTTTATGTCCACTTTGTTTTGCAACTTGATTTAACTGGCGGAATAATTCGAGCTGCAAAATAGAATCACCTAACCAATAAACCAACCTCGGTGAAGAACAAGCCAATTGGCCATGGGGCTGGGTATCTTGCCAAAGTGACTCGGCCAATTGAGGAATATTTTCAGTGGTTAATTGCTGCCCATTGATCACACAGGCTGAATACCTGTCAGCAAAACTAATATCTCGGCAACGGGGTTTGCATGGCAAGTTACGAATAGCATTCACACTGTCATCGCCACCCCAAATCACTCGAACGTCGCAGATAAGACTTAATTCAGCAGAGTACGCTGAGTGTTTATCATAATGCACAAAAAGATTGTGCTGGCCAATTTGCACAAACTCTGGTTTAGCAAAAAGAAGGTTGAGAATATTCAGCAAGCAATCTTTTATATCACTGCTTTTTGTTGCGACTCGGATAACGTTGTGATTGCCCATCAACAAAGAACAAATCCAGCTGTAAATGAACATGGTATCAACGTTTGAAGGGGTAAAATGCACTACCCAACCAAGAGGTTTTATCACCCCAGTAGGCGAAAGGCTTTGCATCTTTTTCAGGTTGGATTTTCGCAACCAAAACCCTAACGCCACCAGCTCAGGGTAGGTTTTCGCTTCGCTATTTTTTAATAACTCATTAGACAAAGATTCGATAAACGCTAAAACGTTTTCATCAAAACATCGAAAATAGGGAGTATTGTCGTTTATCACATCTAAACTGCCATTCACTGGAGCCAACATATTTAATGGCGACATCATAACTGCGCTCCATGTGTATCGCTGCACCCGCGCACTTCGGTTTTAGGCAAGCGGCCATTAATTGCAAAGTATTTCCCTTTAGCGCCGCAAGAACAGTTATCGACGCCCTTCAAAACACCGAGATCTTCGGTCAATAAACTGTGTCCTGGATAGCTACTTGGCAGTGCAGATAAGACTTGCACTAAACCTTGTTCGCCAATATTGCATTGTTTTAATGTAAAGGGATTGCGGATCAGCACATCGGCAAAGACAGGGGCATGTAAATGCCCTTTTTCACATTCCACAAAGATTGATCCGACCTGCTCCGCCATGCCGTAGAAATTGAAACAGCGTGAAATACCTGTAGTAGCGAATAAGCTTTGTTTAAAAGTGTCATTATCAACTTGCTGATCAATCAGTTTTTTCCATCCACCGCTATGAATTAACACACCTTTGGGCAGAGAAACCCGTTTATCACTTTGTTGTAACGTTTTTAAAAAATAGCGCCACACCATAAAGGTAAAACCAAAAATCAATATCGGTTGCTGAGCGTATTTTTCACAAAATGCCTCAATCACTGGCCAGTTAGGCTGCATGTTTTCGTCTAACGCATAGGTATGATCACGGCCAAAAAATGCCAAACCTTGAATGCCCGCAGCTCGAGCGCTAAATTCCGGTTTTTTTAAAATATCGGGGGAATCAATTATCAGCATGGGCAAACGCTGTTTACCTATAGTCTGCTGGAGAATTTTCACTAGCACCTTACTTTGTCGAGCACTGGTTTGTTTATCTAAATAAATAGTCGCTGGGGTTTGACTCGTTGTGCCAGAGGATTGTAGGGTTTTAAAGACTTCTTTTTCGTTAATACTTTTTAAGTTCAAGTGTTTAAACAAACGCACCGCTAAATAAGGAAGTTCTTCAATACGTTTAGCATCAGCACTGTGCTGTTTAACAATGTTCCTGTATTCGTCGTTTTGTAATTGGTGAAGCTGATGCAATTGATTTAAAACCGGTAACAAAAGCGCTTGTTTTTTATCTTGTTCAAGGGAATATACATCGGCGCTTAGCAGGTCTTCGAACAACCTTAGGTACTCTACAAGGATTGGATTATCAGTATTTTTCATGAGGATTTTTGCAACCCCAATTTAAGCACCGCTTGATAATCTTTTTTACCATTTTCAGTCAGCGGCAAAACATCAAGGTGAATCACTTTTATAACACTCGGGTGTAGATCCAATAGTTGGCTTATCCGCCCTTTTACATCATTTGCAGATTGTTCAATACTCAAAGCGGTTGTGCCAATCACCAGATAATTATCGTTACCTGTAGTTAACCCTGTAATACCCAGTTCTAATAACTTTCTTTCAACTTCATCGAGATCAATTCGTAATCCAAATAATTTTAGAAAGCGGGATTTTCTGCCTGCAATAAAATAATCACCATCTTCATCAAAATACGCTAAATCGCCGGTGGCTAGCCATGCATTTTTAGATTGGTTTAAATCAGCGGATAATGCATTCAATTCGGTAATATTAAGCACATAACCGAGCATTACATTCGGTCCTGTGTAAAACAGTTCACCAACGCTATTGTCCTGCTCGATTATTTGATTTTGCTCATCGACTAATTTAAATCGTCCACCTGGAATAGCACAACCGATTGATTCAGGTTTTTGTAGGACCAGATCTGGATGTAAAAAAGCCATTCGAGGGCTTGCTTCTGTCTGACCATACATCACGAAAAACTGACTTTGATTGTTTTCAGCAAACTCGCCTAAGGTTTTGACTGCATCAACATTAAGCTTGCCACCTGCTTGGGTAAAATAACGTAAATGAGGCAACTTTTTCTGATGGAAGCGCAATCTGAGAAGCATCTCATAAGTAAAAGGAACGCCTGCAAAACTGCTGATTTGATGCTCTTCAAATAACTGCCAATAATCACGACTAACAGGGCTTGCATCCGTAAAAACACAGCAAGCGCCCTTGTTTAAATGGGAATTGATGATAGACAAACCATAAGAATAGAAAAATGGCAGCGAACATAAGGTTTTATCAGATGATTCTATCGGTAAATAGTCACAAATAGCATCAGCGTTAGATTGTAAATTATCCGCACTCAGTGCAACTTGTTTAGCCGTGCCGGTTGAACCAGATGTGGACAATAGTAAGTTCGCCATACAATGGGTCAGCGAGGTTCTATATTGATGATATTGAATAGTAGTTTGTTGCTTGGCTTCACAGCTTATGGTCACCGTTGGAGCAAACTGCTCATACAAATTCTGCAAATCTGAGGCTGCTGTATCTGGACTTAATAACATTGCACAATGGCCCTGTCTAAGCGCGCTTAAATAAGCCACTAAGGTAGACAAACCATTAAAGGCCATAATAAAAATCACACCTTTACGGCGTCCTAAATGATGACTTAAGTCCAACTCTAAACGTAAACAAGCTTGTTCTAGTTCAGCATAGCTAAGTCGCTGTTGTCCTTCGATAGCAGCTGTCTTTGCAGAATATTGGGAAAGCGCATCAAAAAACATGGTTTATAAGCTCAAGCCGCCATCAATACCGATAATTTGACCGGTAATAAATGAGGCATCATCTGACAATAAAAATCTAATTAATTTGGCCACATCTTCAGCTGTACCGGCTCGTTGCAATGAACTAGCGGCAATTAACTCTTGGCGTTTTTGCCCCCCATAAGAAGCAGTCATGGCCGTATCAATAAACCCTGGAGCAACACCGTTCACACGAATACCTAAAGCCCCCAACTCTTTTGATAATGATTTGGTTAAACCTGATAATGCTGCTTTACTCATCGCGTAGGCTGCCTGCCCCGCGCTGCCGTTTTCACCGACGATTGAACAAAGGTTAACAATGCTTCCACTGCGATTCTTTGTCATCAGTCGCATCGCCAACTGGCTGTGGGTAAACGCTGAAACACTATTGACGGCAAATTGCGTTTGCAGCTCAGCTGACCGAGTTAGCATAAACCCACTATCCAACATACTTCCAGCGCAGTTCACTAAGCCGTGTAATTGCCCCGACTCTTTCATGATGCTTGAAAACCCTTGTTTAACGGCACTTTCATCGGTGACATCATAGGCGAGCACTTTGCTGTTAACTAACTGACTCGACAAGGCTTGCAGTTGTTCTTTATCACGCCCAGCCAGATACACAAATGCGCCTTGATTGGCGCATTCAATTGCAGTTGCCCGACCAATACCGCCGCTAGCCCCCGTAATCAATAGTGTTTTTTGATTAAGCATCAAACTCGATTTCATATTTAGCGAGAATTTCTTTTGCCTTAGCCACTGAACTCATATCTATTATATCGTCGGTATCCAACATTACGTTAAATTGGTTTTCCAATTCAGCAATTAAAATCATGTGGGCGGTGGAATCCCACTCTGGAATACTGTTATAGGCTAAGTCGTCACTCACCTTTTCCAAGGATATGGCTAAACTGTCAGCAAATGCTTGTTTTACGAGTTGTTGGTTATTCATGTAAATTTCCTTTATGACTCCCTGTTCTTCCTAGGAGTACGAGAAAGTAAGGCTTTTAGTGTTTTGCTATCCCGTTGATAATCCTCGAAATTCAAACTAATTTCAATTAAATCACCTTGATTGACTATTTGATAACCTAATTTTAGATTGTAATTAAGCGCTGCCTGATTATCTGACTTTACTCTTGCTACTAGCTTTTTACACTTTAAGGATTCAAAACAATAATCATTAATCAATAACGTGGGAGAAAACGCGATTATGTTATTGCGATATTTTGCTGCGCCAATATACAATCCTGGCTCAATAGTGTGTGCCTGAGTAAGCGGTTTACCCAATACTCTCGATTTAATATTTAAACTACCTATGTCCTGATCTTTGTAGACAATCATAAAATGCTGCTGGCTAGGGTCACGGCTCACTTTGCGGAACCAAGCAGATTGCTGTTCTTCGCTGATTTCTGCTTGGGAAATCATAAACTGACTAACCTCTGGGTCATTTCGCCAAGCTCGCAGTAGTGGCAGATCACTTTCCTGCACTTCACGTAAACTGACCTGATAACCTCTAAGCACCTGATTTTCGTCCATAATGATACTATTCTCCATCAAAACATAACTGCTTAACTTTTTCGATGATCCGTTGAGAACCGTTGGTGTCACTGCTTCCTAACGCCCTATTATGCATTTGAAGCAACCTATTATCATCAGACCATAAGACCAATAAACGCGCCGTAACGTCTTCAATAAGACCCAGCTTTTCGTTGTCACTTTGCATTTTGCTGAAATCCTCAGCAATACACCAACCTTGTTTTACAGCTGCTTGAGTAGCATTAAGCTGATTGTCAGCCACAGTGACTAAACAACTGGGTGTCGCAGTAGCATGTAATTCGAATTGACTGCCTCCGGCAGCGGAAATGGCCAAGCGTGTTTGCAAAAATGATTTAGCTATTTGCTGACAATCGTGTAAATGTTGAATGTCCAGCTCACTGACCTGAATACATTTATTGAGTTCTTGTAAATAAGGGTAAGCTGCGCCAGTAATCACTTTGAGCTTCCCATCAAAGCCTTTTTGTTCAATGCATTGCAACAAAGGCAGAGTCAAATTATTTGGGTCACTTCCGCCCATAATAATAGTGAAATATTCTCGCTGCTCAAATGTTTGTTGTTTGAACTGGCAAAATTCTTGGCGTAAAACCCGATAAGACTCACCTATGCACAAATGCGTGTTTGGCTGGTTGACGTCATATTTCAACTGATGTGCACTACCAGAACCATTGATGATGAGATTGGCATACAGATTTCCTGAATTATTCATATCATCAAAGCATATTATTGGGTAATCTAATTGCGCTAACCGCTGGCGATACTGAGACGTAAAATGATAGCCATCAATCACGATTGCCACAACCGAATTGAGTCGGCAAAACTGAGCAATAAGGTCTATCTCTTGAGCATCCTCTGTGGTTTCGGGTATCACAATGGTTTGCCCAACCCAATCCTGACGAGCATTGCTAATTTTTGACGCTTCAGCGTTAAGCATAAATACAGGAGTGAGTTGATTTTTTGCTGCAGCTTGAGCCAACGCCAAACAACGCATCAAATGTCCTAAACCAGAGGACACCCCGGCATTCACTCTGAATAAAATATGCTTCATAAAGTAATTAGAAGGTTATGATGACGGTGTTCATTCAAATAAGTCCCAATCAAGGGCTGTGCCAGCAGGCAAGTTAGTTTTCGCCTTTTTACCCAACACACTATCCCAATGTTTTGGCGCAAGACCACTTGCAGGACGTACAATTCTTAGATTTTCACGGCTTAAAGTTTGGCCTTTTTTCACATCAACACTGACAAAAATAGAACGTCGATAATGCTTTGACTTTTCTTCTGCCGCACTTCCCCCATAGGTCACTTTACCCATAGCATCGAAGGCTCGCGCACTCTCCTCTACCAGCGATTTCAATTCCGCAGGCTCTAATGAAAATGCGGCATCTACCCCCCCAGCATTTCGATCGAGAACAAAATGTTTTTCAATCACAGTTGCACCTAGTGCGACTGCTGCCACCGAGACTCCGATACCAGCAGTGTGATCAGATAGGCCTACTTGTTGATTAAATGAACCTCGTAAGTGAGGAATAGTCACTAAGTTGGTATTGCTCGGTTGTGCTGGATAAGTGCTAGTGCATTTGAGCAGTATAATATCTTCGCATCCTGCTTTTTTAGCACAATCTACCGCTTGTTCTATTTCAGCTAAAGTTGCCATGCCCGTTGACATAATTAACGGTTTTCCAGTTGCCGCAGCTTTGCGTATCAACGGAATATCAGTTAATTCAAAAGAGGCAATTTTATAACAAGGGACGTCTAAGGTTTCCAAAAAATCCACCGCAGCCTCATCAAATGGCGAGCTAAAAGCTTCCATTCCAAGGGCTTTTGCACGCGCAAATAACCGACTATGCCACTCATAAGGTGTAGATGCTTTTGCATATAAACTATGTAGCGCTTCACCGTGCCATAAACTGTCTTTTTCTTGAATCACAAAATCAACTGAATCGACGTTTAATGTCATGCTATCGGCAGTGTAAGTTTGTAATTTTATTGCGTGAGCACCGGCCTTTGCGGCAGCTTCAACCATAGCAACGGCAAGTTCAAAATCTTGACTATGGTTACCGCTTAGTTCTGCAATAATGAAAGGCGGATGTGAAGGACCAATTAATCGCTCTCCAATGGCGATATCATGCATTTTCTTGGGCCTCAAATATTGACGTAATACTCTGCGCAAGTTCATTAGCCTGAGGAAACTCACTGTTTTGATCTGTTGCATAATCAGGCATCAAAATGCGAGGATCAAGTTGCCCTGGTATTAATAAAGTAGGTGTCTCAACACAACTGGCTAAAGAGAACATTGCATTAGGTAAGCAAACTAAAAGATCACTCGCTTTCAAGCCTTGTAGACGCAGCCCCAAAGTCTCTTGTTCGTCGTCTAGTATGACTAGGTATCCGTTATTTTTTAGTATCGTTTCCAGTTCATGTAACTGTGGGTAAGGATGCTGTATATCATTCAGTGCCAAATAAATAATGCGCTGACTAACATCTTGATATTTTTGAGCTGGTTTAACCTCAATATGCCAATCCATAGACATATTTTTAAAACCACAACAACGAGTCAGATAAAATTCAGGGTAGCCCCCATCAGGCAGATTATCACTTGTCCACCATTGACTATGCCAGCGGCTCATCCCCATAAACGTACTCTGCATGTACTCACCCGCGTTATTCACGTATTCAGGTTTCAAACTTTGATTTTGAATCTGTTCGAGAAGGCTTTGCAGAGGTATACTCAAATAATTACCCTGCACAGGTTCACCGGCATCTTTAAGAAATCGAGCCAAAATACAAGGCATGAATGCAGTATCTAAGTTTAGAATTTGTTCAAAGCCAAGCTCAATAATTTGCTCGGCTAAACCAATAAAAGCTTCTAAAGCATGCAGAATATTATCTGGCCAATGCTGGTCAGGTAAACTCAATATTTTCGCATTAGGGACAGCAAGTCGCAGTACATCTACACCACCGCCATGGGTCAAACAGTAGACTTCAGTATCTGGATTTTGCTGCTGAAGCTGACGAATAGTGGGTACAGCAATGCTAGCGACATCGCCCATTTCTAGCATACGGATTACTAAAACTTTACTCATGTTAAATTCCTTTGACGTAGGCTTGATACATCAATTCTGCACGTTGCCAATCTTCGGGGGTGTCAATGTCTTGAACCAAATGACGAGGAAGAACAATGGGCACACTGTGTTGCGAAAATATGCCTTTTTTAGACAAATAGTCATCGGTTCGGCCCCAATAAAATTGTCCAGCATCGTGATAAGCTTCTTCTAAATCTTGTGAACGCTTAAATATATCTTGCTTGAACATTGGTTCAACAATACCTTGTTGAACACTGATAGCTCTTTGAATAGGAAATGCAAAACTGGTGACTGCAAAAGAAAAAGATTTATCTTTATCTTGCTGCAAAGACACTAAACCTTTTTGCAAATACTCAGCTTGCAAAAAAGGCGCTGTAGCATAGATACAGCAACAAAATTCTGGTTTTTCAAAATTATCGATACAATATTGTATCCCATGATTAGTCACTGGACGCGTTCCAATGACATCATTGGATAAATTTTCTGGTCGCAGAAAAGGTACCTCTGCACCGTATTTTATCGCAATATCAGCCACTTCTTGAGAATCTGTAGATACCCAAATTTTATCAAACAAGTTTGCTTCCTGAGCGGCTTGAATAGAATAGGCAATAAGCGGCTTGCCCGCAAAATCACGAATATTTTTTGCCGGTATACGTTTACTTCCGCCTCGTGCGGGAATGATAGCTAGATTCAAGCTAATACCTCATTTAATGCTTGCACAACTCTGTCTTGATCATCGGCTGTCATGCTAGGAAATAAAGGTAAAGTTAACGCATTTTGATAATAAACTTCTGCATTAGGGAAATCCCCCTCAGAAAAACCAAGCTTTTGATAATAAGGCTGCAGATGTATTGGGATATAATGCACATTAACGCCAATTCCCCGTGCAATTAACCCATTATAAACTGCACTTCGGTCGTGCTGTTTAACTTCAATCATATAAACATGCCAGGCACCATTATCGGCATTATCCATGTCTGGTAATTTTAGTGGTAAATGTTTCAACAAGTCTTGATAACGATGGGCTAGATTCTGACGTTTTGTAATAAAACCGTCTAATTTTTTGAGTTGCGATAAGCCTAAAGCTGCGTGTAGATCACTCAAGCGGTAGTTATACCCGAGTTCTACTTGTTGATAATACCAAGGTCCATCAGATGGCCCTTGCATTTGTTTCGGATCCCGAGTTACCCCATGCTTAGCGAACAGTTTAGCGCGCTCATGCAATTCTTCATTATTTGTCAGCACAGCACCGCCTTCAGCGGTGGTAATAGATTTAACCGGATGGAAGCTCAAAACCGCCAAATCAGAGTATTGGCAACTACCGATTTTGTAATTCTGATAATTTCCCCCCAAACCATGCGCCGCATCTTCAATAATCTGCACTTTGTATTGCCTACAAAGTTTTGCAATTTCTTGCATCGGGCAACTCGCGCCAGAAAAGTGTACGACGACAATAGCTTTGGGTAATCGATTAACGTTTGCAGCTTCTGCTAATTTGTTTTCAAGGGCTTCAACGCTGATGTTTCGCGTCGCACTATCAATGTCCACAAAATCAATTGATGCACCACAGTACAAAGCACAATTTGCACTGGCAACAAAGGAAATGGGAGAAGTCCAAACAACATCTCCTTTTCCAACGCCAAGCGCTAAACACGCCACATGCAGTCCAGATGTACCACTATTCACTGCAGTGGCATATTTGGCATTAGTATAATCGGTTAATGCTCGCTCGAATTTAGGAACAACACAGCCTTGGGTTAGGAATTGGTTTTGCAGGACATCAATTACAGCAGCAACATCGTCGTCATCAACAAAGTGCTTACCGTAAGGAATCAAATCATTTGGATTATTCAATATTGGGCCTTAATCTAAAGTTAACTTATCTAAGGCTTCAAGTTCTTTAACGGTTAAAAAGTGTGGATTGGTACCAGAGTGATATTCAAATTTATCTTGTACTGGCTGCCCTTTTTCCCCCAATTTGTTTAACCGATAATCGACGGTTTTATCAAAAAACTTAATTGCAGGTGTAATCACATAATGATCGTCAAATTCAAGGGAATGATGGGCCATTTCTTCAGGCACCATAACTTCATGCAGCTTTTCTCCAGGCCGAATACCGATGGTTTCGTAATCACGACCTCCACTCATGGCTTCGACAAGATCCAAAATGCGAATCGAAGGGATCTTAGGCACAAAAATTTCGCCACCCTGCATACGCTGGAAGTTGGTAATAACAAATTGAACGCCTTCATCTAGGGTTATCCAAAATCGCGTCATTTCATCATGGGTTACTGGTAGCTTGGTTTTACCTTCGCCAAGCAACTTGCGATAAAATGGAACGACCGAACCTCGGGAGCCTACAACATTACCGTAACGTACTACAGCAAATCGCGGCCCAGTTGCACCGGAGATATTATTTGCGGCAACAAATAATTTATCAGACGCTAACTTGGTGGCGCCATATAAGTTAACTGGATTGGCGGCTTTATCTGTAGACAAGGCAATAACTCGGCGAACATCAGTCTCAATGGCGGCATCGATTACATTTTGCGCACCATAAATATTGGTTTTGATACATTCATTGGGGTTATATTCTGCCGCAGGAACTTGTTTTAAAGCAGCAGCATGAATAACGTAATCCACATCTTTCATCGCTGATTTTAAGCGGTGCTTATCTCTTACGTCACCAATAAAATAGCGCATACAAGGAGCATCAAATTGCTGCTGCATTTCAAATTGCTTTAGTTCATCGCGGGAATAAATTATGATTTTTTTAGGCTTTTCGTTTTTCAATAGATGTGAAACAAAACGCTTTCCAAACGAACCTGTTCCACCGGTTATCAATATAATTTTATTTTCAAACATTTATCTTGTCTACCTAACACTGTTGAAACGCGAAAAGATGTAACTGCGTTTTTGCTTGTAATTTTATGTTGGTTTATATGTGTTTCTAGCTATATGTCTATTTAGTTTTTCAACCGCTAATAAACGCAGCAACGACTTAATTGATTTAAATGTAATCACTATTTGGTAGTTTGCAATTCAAATCCAATAAGTAACGTCAAACTTTTGAAACTATACCTCTATATAGTCATAACAAGCAATTTCCATTCCTATTGGTTTAAGTGACACAACCTAAACTCAGAGCTATCAATTATGAAAAATGATTATCTAATACTGCGTTCAAAAATCCAGTATAAGTAATATATTAGCTTATGAGAATT
This sequence comes from Aliiglaciecola sp. NS0011-25, assembly GCF_040370605.1. NCBI lineage: Bacteria > Pseudomonadati > Pseudomonadota > Gammaproteobacteria > Alteromonadales > Alteromonadaceae > Aliiglaciecola > Aliiglaciecola sp. NS0011-25. Next base: position 27,942 of record NZ_BAABWR010000014.1, on the reverse strand, counting down.
GCGGCATAACTAAAATGTTTCGGAGATTATTAATAACGAAAGGTTTTATAATTGACTAACTTTGCAGGCTGAATTTTTAACGCTATTTGGACAGTAAAGAACATTGATATTAGTGAATTATTTGTATTTGTTGACTATTTTCTTGCCTCTAATTAATCCACTTAATTGTGTTAAAGATTCTTTAAGTTGGCTTTCTACTATCGTTGAAAGCGTATTGTTAACTATTATTTCATGCTCAGCAAAAACTTTTTCATTGTCTCGCTCTAGGGATTTAAGGTGATTTGTGACCACATCATCGCGTTTTATAATTAGTTGCTTGAGCAACTCATTATCAAGTTCTCTAGCGTCTAAAACAGCTTCAATTTGGCCATTGATATCTTTAAGGTTATCTGGTGTAAATCGATGATTTAAGGTTAGTTTACTCACACGACTGCAGTACGTTTTTGCCTTTGCGCTTCATAAGCTTCTTGTTTCGCATCTTCGGGGATACTCGCCCAGGCATTCTTAATAGGTAACAACAGATTAATCACTTCATCCATGATCTTCAAGTCATTCTGAATATTAGCGTCAGTTACGCGCTGGATCATGTAGTCATACAAATTAAATAAATTCTGACTCACTTCACTGCCGATTTCTAAATCTAAGGTATCCCGAAGATTCATTAAAATAGCGGAGACTCGAGATAAGTGCTCTGACTTACCTTCAAAATCTCTGCGCTCAATGCAGCCCTTACCATAGGCCATGCGGTCTAAAGCGCCCTGCATCAACATCAGGGTAATTTTGTGAGGATCCGCAGATGCCACATCTTGTTTTAAATTGCCTTTTTTATAAGCATTGATGCCTTTAAGCGCCATAAATTACAACTCCTTATGCTTGACCTAGCGATGCCAATAGCGCACTACCGGTTTGGTTCAGTTTAGTTACCGTTTGGTCAAGATTTAAATATTTATCACGTAAAATTTCTTCAAAGCCGAGCATGCGAAGCTCGAATTGTTCTCGCTCATCAGACAACAGATCTTTTTCATCTTTTGCTGAGCGCTCTCGAGTAGCTAACAGCCCACTAAAAGTAGTGTATTCTTTAGTATAATCGTACAATCTAGCGGCTATACCATCCTCATCATCTGTAAATAGTGCTGCGATATCATCAAAATTATCTTCCAATGCTTCAGCCAGACGATCTTCACCGCTACCTAGTCCAAACTCATCATATGAACTAATTTCCAATTTACCTTCAGAATTAAGCTCTACTCCGATTGCGAATAAACCACCCAAAGCAGATGATTCCACACTAGAGCCGATAATACTCGTTAAGCCAGAAGTAATGCTTCGCGCCATAAAATCACCGGCCAACACGCCGTCGTCTTCTAGTTCAGAGGTACCATATTTGGTGAGCGTATCGATCTCTTTGGCAAGTGCATTAAAGTTATCGACAAAATCTCGAATTTTTTTATCTAAACCTTCAGTGTCGTAACCTATTTTTAGAGTGGAAGTCTGAAATGCCCCTAAAGAATCTTTAGTGGAGAGCGTTGATGCTTCAAACGAAACACTTGAAATAGTATTTTCAAACTCGTTAGTACTGGATTCCACCGCAATGCCGTCGATCGTCGCTTTCGCATTTTGTGCACTTACCACGGGCTCTAGATAGGTTGCAACTTCAGTAGAATCTGTGGTGGAAACTCTATCCAAATCGGCCAAATTATCATTATTGACAATGACTAAATCATTTCCTTCACCTGTAGTTGATGAAGTTAAAACCAGCTTAGCGCCACCAGATGCAGTACCAGTATCAATAATACTGGCGTTAATACCGAAATTATCATCTGAGCTATTGATTGCATTGGCAAGTTGTTGGAGGGTTTGACCCGCAGTAACATTAATATCGAAACTATCGCCGCTGCTATCAACTTTAAATGTAAGACTACCGCTACCTGAGGATAAAACAGAGTCGCTTTTGCTTGCAAAGCCGCCATCACTTGCATCCGCAGTTTCTAATCGACTACCACTAGCTAATTGAGTAATAGCTACTTGATATTCGCCTTTAACAGCACTATTGGCAGCTTCAGCAGTAAAAGGCTCGATGCTATCATCTGGGTTGGTAATCTTAGGCTCACGCCCTTGCAAATTATTATCGCTGCGCAATTCATCTACGGTGTCTAAAAAGTCACTCATTTTGGATTTTAGCTGGCCAATACCAGAAATTTCCGCGTCTAAGGCCTCTTCTTTGTCGTCTAAACGAGTCTGTTTTGGTGCTCGCTCAGCCGCAATTAGCTGAGTGACTAAATCATCTAACGCCAGCCCAGAACCTACACCTAACGATTGAATAGTCATAACGAACCTCTTTTAAAAACTAAGCTTGTTTGTTTAATAATACCCCTACTGCGCTGCCAACGTCAGACTGGAGATCTTTGATTCTCTCAGACAAAGCAAGTACTTCTTCAGAGGGGATTTGTCTAATCACTTCCCCAGACTCTGAGTCGGTTACTTTAACCACTTGTCGTTCACTCTTTTCATCAACAGAAAACGACAGTTGACGATTAGTTGCCTGTAGAAAATCACTTATTTCACTAACCGCACTTTCAATGTTCAAAGAACTTTCATTGTTTGATGCGTCGTTATCGGCCTGCCTTTCTTTTTCTTGACCATTTTGCGCAGACTCGGCGACCGCTTTCTGTTCGTTTCTGAGTTGATTTTGTTCAGATACGTTTACAGAAACAGGTGTTGATACCTCTTGCTGTGCAAAATTCTGGCCATACTGTGAAAAATTGACATCCATCTTCCACCTCCACTTAAAAGCAATTTGCCACTAACTGTATAGAGTATAGTGGCATTATCATTGTTAGACTAACCTTAAAAAAGCTAATCAAATTATCCTAGCAAAGACAACGCCGACTGAGGTCGCTGATTTGCTTGGCTAAGCACAGACAAAGAGGCCTGTTGAACAATTTGATTACGGGTTAGTTCAGCTGTTTCCGTTGCAAAGTCTGTATCACGAATACGTGAACGTGCACCGGCAATGTTTTCTGAAATATTGCTAAGGTTACGAATGGTTGATTGGAAACGGTTTTGCAACGCACCTAAATCGGCTCGCACAGCACCCACTGTTGATATTGCATTATCAATCGAAGTTAGTGCACCAGATGCACCTGCGATAGTGGCAACTGAAAGAGAACCTATATTCAAACCAGAAGAACCGTAACCGCCAGAGCGAGATAAGTTCACGGATATAGTTTGTCCGCCATTTGCTCCAACTAAGAAAGCTGCCGAGAAAGATCCCTTCAAAATATCAACACCGGCGAATTGTGAATCGGTTGAGATACGTGAGATTTCCGTTTTCAATGCAGAAACTTCTTTTTGCAGTGCTAAACGGTCAGCAGATGTATTAATCCCGTTTTGAGATTGTACCGCCAGAGTACGAATACGTTGCAATGATGATGTAACCTCACCTAATGCACCTTCAGCTGTTTGTGCTAGTGAAATAGCATCGTTTGCATTACGTACCGCTTGGTTTAGACCTTGTACCTGAGTAGTAAGACGATCTGAGATTTGTAAACCGGCCGCATCATCTGCTGCTCGGTTGATACGAAAGCCTGACGACAATCTTTCAAATGATGTGCTAAGTGCCTGTCCTGAATCAAACAACTGGCGCTGCGCATTCAAAGACGACACATTGGTGTTTACATATAAACCCATATTTACCTCCTGAGAACTACCTATTAACTGATAAGGTAATTCGCCTCAATTTTGACTTCCAAGAAATAAATCTTGTAAGCCTCCTCTCTTTGTTTAAGAATCAGCACCTCTACCGATTCTCAACATAAAATTCTTTAAAAAGAATTCCCCTCAACTAATGTTATCGACCGCTACTTGAAGATCTTTAGTTTTTTTATTATTTTTTCGTTAAATGTAAATAATTGAAAAATAACAACTTTTATATAAAGATGAAAAATAATGAATATTTATTTTAAAAAGATAAGTGAATAGCAGGAGATAAAAAGGTGTTTAGGCTGGTTTTATGTAGGAAGCCCAATGTTTATTTTTCAACGCCCATTTAATTGGTTTGAACTAAATATTGCGCATTGAGTCAGAGTCACCTCAAGGAAGCAAAGTTAAATGCGATTTGGTTAACGTAGGTGACCGCCAACTGAGCAATATTACTTTGTTGTAATTTAAATGTGTTTGTTACTTTGAATATTTCACTTTTAGACTTGAGCGAGTTTTGGCACAGCGATTGCTAAGTTATGCAAGTATAAACGTGAGACAAAATAGAAAAGCCATTTTTTTGGCATAAGAATAAAAAAAGGCCAGATCAAATGACCTGGCCAACTTGCTCACGTTAGGAGTACGAGCAAATACTGTTTCTGTCCGGCTGGCAGGGTTAGAGAATGAATACTGGCCTCTCAACCAAACTTCTACACTCTCAGTCCTGTTAGTCGGCTTTTTATTTAGGTGGTGCCGACACCACCGCCATCCTTGGCCTATCTAGACACATTTCCAATGTGCCTCTGGGTTGGCCTCTCATTTCCTACCCTCAGAAATTTGATTATCTCTATATTACCCGAGCAACTGTAATGCAGCCTGAGGCCGTTGATTAGCCTGGGACAAAACAGTTAAATTGGCTTGCTGTAAAATTTGTGCGCGGGTAAGACTTGCCGTTTCTGTGGCAAAATCTGTATCTTGAATACGCGATCTTGCCGCTGATACGTTCTCAGATATATTACTTAAATTACGAATAGTGGATTGAAAGCGATTTTGAATCGCCCCTAAATCGGCACGTTTAGCATCAATTATAGATATAGCCTCGCTTACTCTGGTTAACGCCGCTGAAGCTTGAGCTTCTGTTGCAACCGAAAGATTAAATCCGGCAAATAAACCCGAAATACCATATCCACCCTCTCGGGATATATTGACACTAATCGTTTGACCAGCATTGGCCCCGACTAGAAATTTTGAAGAATAAAATCCATCGAGTAAGTTTACTCCGCCGAACTGACTGTAGCTGGCAATACGGCTTATTTCAGTTTTTAATGCCGACACTTCTTTTTGCAGGGCTAAGCGATCCGCTGAATTATTAATCCCATTTTGAGATTGTACGGCTAAAACTCTTATACGTTGAAGCGCTACCGTGCTTTCTGCTAACGCTCCTTCTGCAGTCTGGGCTAAGGAAATGCCATCATTTGCATTTCTGACAGCCATATCCAAGCCTAAAATTTGTGTGGTTAGTCGATTAGATATTTGCAGACCGGCTGCATCATCTTTAGCGCCATTAATTCTAAAGCCAGACGATAAACGTTCAAAAGCGGTACTTAACTCATTATTGGTGGTAATTAATTGCCGCTTGGCATTAATTGATGAAATATTTGTATTCACAAACAATGTCATTATCCACACTCCTAAACTTTAACTAACTTACTGTTTATCAAAAGTTTTATAATAGAATAAGTGTAGACAACTCAGCTAAATATAAATTTGGCACACATAATGCTAAATCCATATTGTCAGTCATTACCATGGCTGACAGTTTTGCCAAACAATTACGTTTGACGAAGCTGTACAAAAAGCATGAGCGAAAGCTCAAGTCGACGGGCGGGATTGATGGCCTATACCTCAATACCCCTCACTACCTCCTGGCTTCTTTTCTGCCCAGTCGACTGCCCATTAAAAAAGCCTAAGGCTTTATTATGGAGTGAGAATTCGCCCGCGCCTTTGCATAGCGTGAGTTATCTAATTGTTCTAGTAAAACGTTCCTTCTTCGGTCGGTTGCAGCCTGCCCCCACAATTTGCAATCCGACCGTTTTCTTTTGTTCAATCAATCTTCAATGTTGCAGCCTGCCCCTTTTGCTTGCTCAGCATCATATTTCATGATTTTTCTCTACTTATATTATTGCAACAGTTGCAATGCAGCTTGAGGACGTTGATTCGCTTGTCCCAACACTGTAATACTGGCCTGTTGAATTATCTGCCAGCGGGTTAGTTCAGCGGTTTCAGCCGCAAAGTCTGTATCGCGGATACGAGATCTCGCCGCTGAAACATTTTCTGAAATGTTGCTTAAGTTTCTGATAGTTGATTGAAATCTATTTTGAATCGCACCTAAATCAGCGCGTTTAGCATCGATAATAGAAATTGCACCTAATACAGCAGTCATAGCACGAGACGCATCGGCCTCAGTAGCAACAGATATTAAATTTGCTTCGATACTCTGAGAACCGAATAGGCCGGAAGTCCCGTATCCACCCGCTCTAGAGATATTGACACTGATAGTTTGACCTGGATTAGCACCCACCAAAAAGGCGGACGAATAGGCACCACCAAGAATATTAACGCCACCGAATTGCGAAGTTGCGGCAATTCGACTTATTTCTTGTTTTAAAGCATCTACTTCTTTTTGTAGTGCTAATCGATCTGCCGATCCATTAATACCATTTTGAGATTGCACCGCTAATACACGTATGCGTTGCAATGCAGATGTAGTTTCGGCCAATGCACCTTCTGCAGTTTGCGCAAGCGAAATACCATCATTTGCATTTCTTACAGCCATATTAAGGCCCAGAATTTGCGTGGTAAGTCGATTGGAGATTTGCAGTCCGGCGGCATCATCTTTCGCATTGTTTATGCGCAAACCTGAAGATAAGCGTTCAAACGCTGTACTTAAATTATTGTTCGACGTGAATAGCTGACGACTCGCATTCAACGACGACACATTTGTGTTGACGTATAAAGACATTTTTTTCTCCTAACGATTTAAGCAATCCGCCAAACCTATTATTATTATTAGTGGTTTTTGCGGTGATTCTAAGTGCGCTATTATTAGTTTTATTACGTCACTTATTTAGGCGTGTACTTATTATTTTTTTATTTTGTACATCGCTCTTGGAATCTTTATCGAACAGGATCGAAAAATCCTTTAGCATAAATTTAAGCTAAATTATTATCCCTATTAATATCAATTAGTTAGGTTGAGAAAAAAGCCGACTAAATTAGTCGGCGAAGCGCTCTCACGTTAGGAGGGAAAGAGCGCACTCTCTACGTTATGGGCCATTAAAAGCAGAATCACTACCCCCTGGCTTTAATTTCCCAATCGTATTCTATTAACCTAGAAGCTGAAGCGCTGATTGTGGACGCTGATTAGCCTGAGACAAAACAGTTAAACTTGCCTGTTGGATAATCTGATTACGTGTCAATTCAGCAGTTTCTGTAGCAAAATCTGTATCACGAATACGTGAACGAGCTCCAGCAACATTTTCAGATATATTACTTAAGTTTCTGATAGTTGATTGGAAACGGTTTTGCAGAGCACCTAAATCGGCACGTACAGCTCCTACAGTTGAAATTGCAGCAGTAATCTCTGTTAACGCTGCAGATGCAGATTCAATACTCGCAACTGACGTAGCAGCGATACCTAGGCCAGAAGCCCCAAAACCACTAGTTCTAGACAAATTAACAGAAATAGTTTGACCACCGTTTGCACCCACTAGGAATGCAGCTGAAAATGCCCCATCAAGGATGTCGACACCGGCAAACTGTGAAGTTTGAGCAATACGTGAAATTTCAGTTTTAAGTGCTGAAACTTCTTTTTGTAGTGCTAAACGGTCAGCGGAGGTATTAATACCATTTTGTGATTGGACTGCAAGAGTACGGATACGTTGAAGTGAGTTTGTAACTTCTCCTAACGCGCCCTCAGCAGTTTGTGCTAAAGAAATCGCATCATTGGCATTTCTTACAGCTTGGTTAAGACCTTGAACCTGGGTGGTTAAACGGTCGGTAATTTGCAAACCAGCAGCATCATCCGCTGCACGGTTTATACGGAAACCAGAAGACAAACGCTCAAAAGACGTGCCTAAACGGTTAGATGAATCAAATAATTGACGTTGCGCATTCAAAGACGAAACGTTGGTGTTAACGTATAATCCCATGGGATATCTCCTACACTCTCAGTCCAGCGTTTCGCTGGCAACCGATAAAAATCGGTGGTTAAAAAACACATTCAAGAACATCAATCTTAGTCAAAACTAGATCGGTGTTACTGGCTCTCTCAGATAGGGTATCGACGGGTTAAAAAATCCCTTTAACTAAATTTTGCCGTTTTTTATAAAAACGGCAAAAAATTTCCGCTTTGCAAATTGTAATTAATTGAGATTCAATAGCTTTTTAGATAAAAATAAATTTTAAAAATGATGATTAATTGGACTAATTCGATTTGGAAAACATCTAAACACAGCGCTTTTACCGATCTTTGTGAGTTTGCTGACAAACTATTTGTTAGTTTTAGAGAAGCGTCAGATCACATGAGCCAAGATGGTGACATACGCATCGTTACTTGCGACCTATTTGGTAAAAAAATTAACAGCACCACCCTTAAAATGGCAAATTGTGATTTGCGAGATCCTAAGTTAACGGTCATGCCCGATGGCAAATTACTGATGACTGCCTACGCTCGTTGTTATGATGAAACTGGCAAGTGGCAGCATAGTCGTTCGTTGTGTTGGTTTTCTCAAGATGGATTAAGTTGGTCGAGTCAACATTGGTTTGCAGAAAAAAATTGGTGGGTTTGGCGAATACGCTGGCAAGGAGAACAAGCCTATGGATTTGCTTACAAACGTGCTCAACAACAACTGAACCTTTATAAAGGTAATCCATTACGCACCTTTGATTGTGTAAAACCTAATGTGCTTAGTCTAGCCAGTCACGGACTTGGTTATCCTAATGAAAGTGATTTGTGTTTTATGCAAAATGGCGATGCTTATGCCGTGGTTCGCAGAGATGCTGACTCGTTTACTGCCCAATGTGGCTTTTCAAAACCTCCCTATAACCGTTGGCAGTGGTTTGATTTGCAACAATATATTGGTGCGCCTGTTATCATTTCACATGGTCCGGAAAATATATTGATTTGTGGTAGGGCTTGGTTGAATGGAAAATTTAAAACTGCGCTTTGGCAAATGAACATTGAAACTAAAAAGTTGATCCTAAAGGTTGTTCTACCCTCAGGTGGCGACTGCAGTTATGCGGGCATGGTGCGCTATAATGAAAAAATATACGTTAGCTATTATTCAAGTCATATCGACAATCAAAGTCACATCTATTTAGCGCAGCTAAACCTTTGATCTAAAATTAAATATAGTCAAATAACGTTAGTCCAGTTACGCGCGAAAAAGTTGCTTGAGCTGCTTGCAATGCGGTTTCTTGTTTACTCAATTCAGAAACGGCCTCTGCATAATCCACATCTTCGATGTTCGCACGGGCTGTTTTATTGGCGATTTCAAGATCCAAATTCGATTCATAAACCGACTCGGCAACATTCATGCGGCCACCTAAGGATGAAGTTGCATTAGCTAACGCCTTTGAACCATTATCAATACCCACCAGTGCATCGGCTATGGCTTCATTAAGTCCTTTATCAGTCAAATCGCCATTATTCAGCGCCAGATAAAAGTTGTTTAATGTTTCGGCTATATTTTTCTTTTCTGGCTTATCTAATTCAAAGTCAAAGGTATTACCGACACTTCCTTCAACATTAAATTCAATGCCATTAAACACTAGGGGTTCCCCAGAAATAAAATTAACCGTGGCAATTGTATCGCCGCTACCCAAGTTATCAATTTGCAGTTGATTGCCCGCTAGTATAGTCGCTTGAAACTGGTTGTTCGCTGGGGTCACAGCATCGTAATTATTTTTATGAAATTTATCGAAAGCAGCTTGCTCAGTAATAACAGAGGAAATTGACGATATACCAACGTCTCCGGTTACACTAAAATTAAGCCTTGCTTGTACATTTTCAAAAACAGATTTTCCAGAGCTATTAGACTGAATACTCAGCGCGTCAGAGACTTGGATTTTTTTCACTCCATCATCCCCAGAAAACGTATACTTTTCACCGACCGCTGAAGGATTATAAGTAAACGCTTCGGTTTGAGATTGATAACCGGCGAAAATAAATTCACCATTGGAATTTTGGGTATTCATCAAACTAAATACTTCGTCTCGAATCGCACCAATTTCAATTCCAATCGCTTGTAAATCAGATTCGTCGTAAACTCCATTGCCTGATTGAACCATTAATTGCCTTGCTTTATCCAAAGCAGTATTAATATTCCTTAGGACAACTTCTTCCTGCTGCAATGAATTGGTCAGCAAATCATTATTTCGTTTGAATTGGGTGATTTTGTCCAGGTCTTCGGTTAATCGAACAACTTGAGCGGCGCCAACTGGATCATCAGAAGGTCGTAATAGTTTTTTCCCTGATGATAATTGCTGCTGCACATCAGACAAGGCCCCCTGATTCTGCGTAATAGTGTTAATGCTTCTGTCATACAACTGATTAGTGGATATTCTGGCCATAGTACAATTTACCTTGTAGCACTATAAATGGTGTCAAACAATTCGTTTGCGGTAGTTAAAATTCTTGCTGCCGCCGCATAAGTTTGTTGAAAACGAATCAAGTTTGCTGCTTCCTCATCTAAATTCACCCCAGATACCGATTGAAACCAATCACTGGATTGAGTTTGCATGGCTTCAGCCGCTTGCAACGAAATATTTGCAGAGGCAGTCTTTGCACCGATAGCACTTACAATATTGGCGTAAGATTCATGGAAAGTAACCAAATTACTGCCACCGTTGTTGTTTTGTTGCATGATATCTTGGTCTTGCAAACCAGCCAACTCTAAGCCATTACGGTTATCATCTACACCATCGGTGTTATAACTAATTGTAAACTGATCCCCAGCAACTGGTGTGCCTTGTAAACTAAAGTCATAGCCGGGAAAATCCGCTAAAGCTGAGAATGGCCAACTGCCATCACTTGCGGCTTGTTGCATTAAATTATTGTAGTCAGTAACCCCTGACACCACTAACAATGAATTATTGGCTTCGTCAAAAATTTCAAATTCAGATTCACTATTAAACACAATACTTGCTGGACTACCTGCGACAAATCCGCCACTACCATCGAAGGTGGAGGCTCTAGCATCGGTCAATGTAGTATCGACAAAGGTATTGGTAACAGTAGATGCGGTTAATCGAGCATCCCCCAAATTATCCAAATTACTATCGACTCGAAATGGCGAAGCTAACGCGATGTCTTCGGGTCGGGTCATCACCACATCTATTGCTTGCGCTGTGCTTTTGGTTGGCTGAAATAAATACCTATCTCCCACAGCGTAACTATCTCCATTGGGAAATTCCAACTCAAGACCACCGAGCACTTCGGTAAATGTATCGGCTTGTGCTTCTAAACCTGAGTAAGACTGCGTAAGCGTGTTGCCATCAACATCGGTGACGTAGGAACCATCTGGGTTGACTAAGGTCACGCTTATATCAACGGTATCGGGTGTACCTGGTGAAGTCCCGGTAATTTCAACTAAATAATCAGCCGCGGTGATTTTATTCGCGCCATCTTCAGCCACTCTACCGTTCATTGTTAACGACAAATCAGAATTGGCAGAATAATTTAATCCCTGAAATTCAGGGTTCGAAAAGATATTACCACCAAGTTGCTGGTCAAAATCCATTCCCAGACGATTTTGTTGATTTACAGCACTGGTCAATGCAATGGATATTTGTCCAAGTTCTCGCTGGCCTTCCGCCAAAACCTCATCTCGATAGCGGAATAATCCGCCCATTTGGCCACCTAAATTTTGCTCAGGTAATCTCAATGTGGTTGGTTTACCGGTGCTGGCTAAATACAGGTTTCGATAATCGGGATCCGGATCACCACTTAGCTGAAACAGATTAAACGATCCGTCTTCCAAAACCAGTGATTCTCCAGATGTGAGATTTACCATTAATGAACCGTCATCATTACCATTGTCGCGGGTTTCAATCGACATTATCTCAGCCAATTCCAAAATCGCGTTATCGCGCTGATTTTTCAGCACGCCAGGCTCGTCAAATATATTGTTGCCCTCTGCAATCCGAATATTCGCATTAAGCTCGGCAATGGTCTCAATCAGTTTATTCGCTTGGTTGATTGTTGCATCTAATTCTAAGTTAAGTTCTTTTTCTTTATCGTCCATAAACTTAGACAAAGTACTCACTTGGCCGACTAAGGCATTTGCTTCACCTAAAACGAGCTGTCGAGCCGCCATGTTTGTGGGCTCATCAGTCGCTGTTTGCAATGAACTGAAAAATCGACTCATGCTGCTTGATATGCTATTTGCTTCGCTAGCAAAGATATTATCTAACACACTAGAGCGCTGGAAATAGGTTTCGAATTCGCCAACTTGTGTCGTATCTCGGCGCAGTTGATTTTGTGCAAAGGTGTCTAAAACACGTTCGGTGGTGCCACGACCAACTCCGCCCACTAATTGGCTTTCAAAGGTTGTGCGCTCTCTAACATAGCCCTCGGAGTTAACGTTCGCTATGTTGTTACTGGTAGTGGCAAGCAGCTGATTACTGGCGCGCACACCACTGGTTGCTATCGTGTATAGATCGGCAGCTCTGATCATCTGTGTGACTCCCACTGAAATCCGTTATTCAGCATTTTGCTTTCCAAACGCTAATGTGGACAACGCTGATTTGAACGTATCACTGTTTAATACCGACAGAATTTTGTTCGCGTATTGAGGATCAGTAGCATAACCAGCGGATTGCAAAGCACTAAAATAGGCTTGAGGATCTTTGACGTTTTCCAACGCTTGTTGATATCTTGGATTATCGGCCACAAAAGACACATAATCATTTAAGCCATCGGCAAAAGAATCATAGGTTCTAAACTGCGCTTTTTGTTGCTTAGCCACACCTTGTTCAAACTCAACAGTGTTGATTGCGGTTGTCTCTCCTTGCCAGCGATTATCAGCTTTGATGCCAAATAAATTATGTGTATTTTGACCACTTCCGGTATGGATCATATATTGTCCCCAGCCTGTCTCAACGGCTGCTTGAGCTAATAAAGCCTTAGGATCAATACCTATTTTTTGTGCTATTTCTTGCGCATGGGGCAACAATGTTTGCATAAATTCAGACGGAGAAGCGAAGGCGCTTTGTTTAGTCGCATTTTGGCTTGGTTGTACAGCAGCACTGTCGTTCTGAGTGCTTGAGTACTCCATACTTGCTTGACGAACCATATTATGCAAATTGGCATTTTCACGAACCGCACTGGCCGGCATGAATCCGTTTTCGCCAGGGCTGAGTTGTTGAACGATCAAATCCGCAATCCCCACTCCGCCTCTTGACGATAAATCAACAGCCAATTGTTGATCGTGCATATCTCGGTAAAATTTAACTTGTTGAGAATTGAACGGGCTGTCTTTGTCAGCCAATGCATCTTGGGCTTTACGCATTGATTTGAGCATCATCTGCACAAATATCGCTTCAAATTGTTTAGCCGCTTCGTCTAATGCTTGTTTATCACCACGCTGGGCAGCCTGACGCAAATTATCGATGCCCTTTAAATCGTGGACATTGCGCGATAATTCAAGTTGTTGATCAATGTGGTTGTTCATTTCCATAATAAATTCACTGATTCACTGATTCACAAACAATTAAATAACGATGAGTTCGCCTTGCAAGGCGCCCGCTTGTTGTAAGGCTTCAAGAATGGCCATTAAATCTCCAGGAGCCGCGCCGACTTCATTCACAGCACGAACCAGCTCATCTAAACTCACTCCAGGATCAAATTTAAACATACGGCTATCATCCAAACTCACGTCAACAATCGACTGATTGGTGACCGCAGTTTGTCCTTGGGCAAGAGCATTAGGTTGAGAAACGGTTTGATATTCCGAAATTGTGACCGTGAGTCCACCATGGGTAATGGCAGCAGGCAATAAACGCACATCTTTACCGATAACAATAGTGCCGGTACGACTATTAATAATGACTTTTGCCGGTGCATCAGCTGGGGTAAAAGTGAAGTTTTCTAGGGTAGCCACAAAGTTAACCCGTTGCCCTACGTCCCTTGGCGCTGACACTCGCACCGACGCGGCATCAATAGGCGTGGCTATCAAATAACCCATTTCAGGATCTGCTCCCAAACGTTGGTTAATTGTATCCGCCAAAGATTTGGCGGTGGAAAAATCCGGATAATTCAAGTTCAGAGTTAAAAAGTCATTTTGCATAAGTCCACTGGGAACCGCTCTTTCAACTAAAGCACCATTAACAATGCGTCCAACCGTGGGTGTATTAGAAACGATTTTAGAACCATCAGCGCCTTCAGCACCAAATCCACTTACCACCAAGCTCCCTTGGGCTACGGCATACACTTTGCCATCTAACCCTTTAAGAAAGGTTTGCAATAAGGTTCCACCGCGCAAACTGGCAGCCTCACCTACAGAAGAAACGGTGACATCGATTGTTTGGCCAGGTTTCATAAAAGCGGGCAATTCGGCATGCACGGCGACAGCCGCTACATTTTTTATCTTTGGTTTCACACTCGACGATAAGCTAATCCCAAAATTGCTCAACATGGTACGGAAACTCTGTTCAGTGAATGGACTCTGTTCACCCGTTCCTGGCAGACCAACTACTAAGCCATAACCTACCAATTGGTTACTACGTACCCCTTGTATGGAAGCAAGATCTTTGATCCGCTGTGCATGGGCAAAAGGCGTGACCAGAACCACCATCAGCAAATAAATGAGCGATGAACGTAAAGTTGAATTTTTCATTAAAATGGCCACCACTCAGAGGAAAAGAATTTATTTAACCAGCCTTGTTTTTGGGCATTGGCAAAGGTTCCTGTACCACTGTATTGAATACGGGCATTGGCAATTTTTGTAGAAACAATTTCATTAGTAGGACTAATATCAGCTGGACGAACGACGCCCGTTAAGCGGATGTATTCATCGCCATTATTTAAGGTCAGCCACTTTTCTCCGCGCACCACTAAATTTTGATTCGGCAGAACCTGAATAACAGTGACAGAGATATTGCCACTCAAGTTATTGCTTTGGTTGGCCTGTGCATCGCCAGTAAACTCATTGTCGGCGCCAACACCCAATTGAATGCTTTTACCACCAATATTCAACGCTTCACCGCCCAAACCAATGATCGTATCAACGTTAACATCCGTTTCTTTTGAGGTTGAAGTACCTGCCGACTTGGTAGCGCTGGTGTTTTCCTGCAAATTCACGGTGATAATATCGCCGATGCGTCTAGCCTTTACATCTGAATAAATGCTGTTTGCCATGTCTGCCTGAAAAATTGCCCCATCCTGAGTTAACTTTTGGCGAGGCATGTCAGGTATAACTGGCGCATAACTTGGATCATTTGGCAAAGGGCCGACCATAGGTGAACTTACACACCCAGTCAGCACGAATAGAGTTAATGTAGTCAGAAAATAAGTTAACTTAGCCATAATTAAGCTCACTATAGTTGCTGAATTACCTGACCCAACATTTGGTCAACTGAAGAGATCACTTTCGAGTTCATTTCATACAGTCTTTGACTTTCAATTAGGTTAACCAATTCCTCGGTAACGTTGACATTTGAAGTCTCTAATGCCCCTTGAACGATGGTGCCCAAACCTTCCAAGCCAGGTACGCCTTGTATCGGTGCTCCGCTTACCGCAGATTCAACATACAAATTTTGGCCGATAGGCTGTAAGCCAGTTGGATTGATAAAATCCGATAAACTGATTTGTCCTAAAACAGTAGGATCCGCCTGTCCACGAATAGAAGCTGAGACTTCACCATCTTGTGAAATAGTTATCTGTTGCGCGTCTTCAGGAATTGTGATGTTCGGTTGCAATAAAAAACCGGCACCGGGTGTCACAATTTGCCCTTGATCGTCCAACGTAAATTGACCATTTCGGGTATAAGCTATGGTGCCATCAGGCTGCAGTATTTCGAAAAAACCGCGTCCTTGAATCGACATATCGAGTGCATTATCAGTGGTCAACATATTCCCTTGGGTGTGGGATTTTTGGGTCGCAACCACCTTACTACCGGCACCTAACATTAGTCCCGAGGGTAGTTCAGTGTCAGCAGATGAACGTCCACCTGGTTGGTTGATGTTTTGATAGAGTAAATCTTCAAATATCGCTCTATCTTTTTTGAAACCCACTGTGCTGGCGTTAGCCAAGTTATTTGAGATAACCGATACATCTGTTTGGGCTGCATCGAGTCCTGTTTTACTTATCCAAAGTGCTGGGTGCATAATTCACCTCCGCTATTTTAAGTTTTAGTACTAAATAATTCTGAGTAGTTGATTGCCGCGCATATCTAGCGTATCGGCCTTTTTCATCATCTTGACTTGCAGTTCGTAATGACGTTGCAAGCTGATCATATTTACCATTTCGTCAATCGCATTTACGTTACTCCCTTCCACCATGCCGGTACGAAGTCTAACGTTGATATCTTCATTTGCTTCTTGACCATTTTTAAGTCGAAATAAACCGTCTTCACCGCGCTCCATATCTGCAACATTCGGATTGACCATTTTTAATCTGCCAACTTCTTCTAAAACGGTTTCAGGCGCGCCTTGTGGTCGCACTGAAATTGTTCCGTCGTTAGCAATATTGATGTTGGATAAAGGAATCGGCAAAAATATGCCTCCGGCATCGCCTATAACCGAATTCCCGTGGGCATCTTCGAGACCACCATCAGCGCCTAATTGCAAATTTCCAGCGCGGGTATAAGCTTCGTTTCCTTGTGCATCCAACACGCTAAACCAGCCGTCCCCTTGGATAGCAACATCCAACTCACGATCAGTTTGGATCATTGCGCCACCAGCGTAATTATTAAACGGGGATTCAGTCATGGAAAAGACCCGAGTCGGCAAACCTTCGCCGTATGCCGGCATCGCTCTAGCGTTTTCCAACATGGCCTTGAAGCCATTGGTTTGTGCATTTGCTAAATTGTTCGCTCGCACAGCCGTGCCCAATAGGTCTTGGCTGGCTCCGCTGGCTGATATATAGAGTAATTTATCCATGACAACTTATTGACTCTGGTTAACGTAACCTAAAAGATTGCAATAAAGATGCCATTGGCACATAAAAACAGAATTAAAAACGTGTAAATGCAGAAGGCTTGATGAAGTTTCTGTATTCCTTTGAAATTTAACAAAAAAATACCGCTCTTGATTAGAGCGGCATTGTTAAATTGATGGCAGATTATCGAATATTTAAGATAGTTTGGTTAAGTTGGTTATTCACCTCAAGTGCCCGTGAATTCGCTTGGAAGTTACGCTGGGCGATAATCATATCGATTAACTCCGTGGTTAAATTCACGTTCGCTTGTTCAAGCGCTGAAGAGTTAACATCACCGAAGGTACCGGTGGTCGCTTCCCCTGCTAGCGCTTCGCCAGACAAAATACTTTCTTTCCACTGTGTACTACTTTGTTGGGTTAGGCCTTGTTCATTTGCAAAACGAGCTAGGGCAACACGAACTACAGGTTCAGATGTACCATTTGAAAAAGTAGCGCGCACTAAACCATCCGGACCAATGTCAATACCTGTAAGTCTTCCAACGGCTAGACCATCTTGTTCTAATGACGTAACTTCGAACGAAGAGGCAAACTGAGTCGGTTCATCTGCCGTTGCACTACCAACTTCAAGCGCGAAGTTGGTTGTAATCGTCTGAGTTGCATCAGAACCGTTTATCAACGGCGGGTTACCTAACTGAACAGTCGTCACATCGCCGGTGGCAACAGGGGTACCATCACCATTTTGAATACCAATAAAATCACCGCCGCTACTAAACTGCATTCTAAACCCAGAGACCGCATCAGCTCCTAAGGATACTGAACCTGCAATGTTATTAGGATCTGTACCAGCAACGTTTTCAGTGTCACCTGCGATATCAATAGCAGTGTCATCTACATAATTAACTACTACCCATTCATTGGTTGCTGCAGAATCTTTCATAAAGTAATAGGTCATCACATGACTATCACCCAACGAATCATAAACGGTAATAGATGTAGCTGCGTTATAGGTAAGTGGATCGTTAGGATCAAAAAGTGTTATATCTTTAGCATCATCACCTGCTGGCAAATTAAAGCGAGGTGCAACTTCGGTGGTTTGTTGTGGTGAGCCTGAAGAGTCTGGAATTCTCACCGGAATAGTTGTGCTCAAAGCCACAGATGAAGAGGTACCATCAGCGTTGACCGGGAAGCCCATTAAGTTATCACCGTTGGAATTAACCACAAAGTTATCTTGATCAAGCTTAAACTGCCCTGCTCGAGTAAATGAAAAATCACGAGAGGTTATTTCAGGAGTCGTGGCAAAAAAACCATTTCCAGTAATCGCCAAATCCAGTGCTGTATTGGTAAACTGAAGACTACCTTGAGAAAATTGCTGAGCAACATCTTGGGTTAAGACACCGTCGCCAACTTTTGTATTACCGGCTGCCAATAGCGACGAAGCATAAACGTCACCGAATTCGGCACGAGATTCTTTAAAACCGACAGTATTTACGTTTGCAATGTTATTTGCAGTGACATCTAGATCTTTTTGAGCAGCTGAAACACCGCTTAATGCTATGTTAAAAGACATCGTTTATTCTCTCCTAAACTAAAGGGCTAACATTTTTTAATTAACCACCGATTTGAATGACATCACTCAAATTGACACTTGTTTCGCCATCCAAATTTAAAATGACACCTTGATTGTTACTCGCAAAACTAACGCTATCTACATGCCTATTGACCGCTGTAGGTAAGGTTGTTGACTCGCCGTTTTGTGTACCTTGTGCATAAACTGCATAATTGCCGGCTGGCAAAGGATTGCCGTTAGCATCTTTACCATCCCAACTAAATTCAATATTACCTGCCGACTGTGTACCAGCATCAATGGTTTTAATTAATTCGCCGGCTTCAGACTCAATGGTAATTTGTAAATCTTGAGTGGTTTGATCGGAAATAACCACCCCGGTTACGCCGTTACTAGTATCGCTTAAATATCCAACGTTACCTTGTAATAAGACATCTTGACCAATAAGGCTGGAAGCCTGTAATGCTTGGTTTGAGGTCATGCTAGAAGCAAATTCAGAAAATTTAGTATTCAGTGAATCAATACCTTCAGAAATACTGAAGCTGGTCATTTGTGATACCATCTGATCGTTATCTACAGGTTTGGTAGGATCTTGATTAGCTAATTGCTCAGTTAGCAAAGAGAAAAAGTCTTCCTGACTTAACCTTTCATTACTGCCATCATCAATAGGCACGGTTTCTTCTTGTACATACAGGTTAGAATCTAATCCTGTCGATTTTGATATTTCCACGTTACTTTCCTCACTAAATCAGTGATTTATTGACCCTGACCAAGTTGCAACACACGTCTGAATATACGTTTTGTAGTGTCTGCCAACTGAACATTGGTTTCATAAGATTTTGACGCTGACATCATGTCTGCCATTTCCTCAACCACATTCACATTTGGCTTGTAGATATAGCCATTACTGTCTGCCATTGGGTGACCTGGGCTGTATTCGATTTGCAGTGGCTTTTGGCTTTCAACAATACCTAATACTTGTACACCTGCGCCTTGAGATTGTGACTCTGTTGCACGTTGCATTTCGGCAGCAAAAACAGGATGGCGAGCCTTGTATGTGGCGTCATAACTACTACTGACGCTATTTGCATTGGCAATGTTACTGGCCGTTGTATTCAATCGAACACTCTCTGCAGACATGCCAGTGCTTGCAATATCCATAACTCTAAATAAACTCATGCGCCTTGCCCTCCAGCTAGTGCTTTTTTCATACCTTTAATCTTGCCAGTCAAAAATTGGATGCTTGCCTGATAGCGCATTCCATTTTCCAAAAAGGCATTACGTTCAGCTTGCACCTCTACCGTATTACCATCACCAGTATCAGGTTGTAATGGAATTCGAAATTCAATACTTGCTTGAGATTGCATTGAACCTTCAAAGTGCTTTTCATGGGTACGTGTCATATTTTGCTGACGATCTTGATTTGCTGATTGCATGGCTTTCTGAAAATCTACACCACGGGCTTTGTATCCTGGCGTATTAGCATTTGCCAAATTTCCAGAAATAACTTCCATAGTTTCGGTTCTAACCTGCATTGCTCGGTCGTGAAGTCCGGTTAATTTATCAAGACTGATTGCCATGTTGTTCTCATCTTAAAAACTCGCTTGTGAGAAATTTAGCAAGGGTTATGCCAAGACATAGGGAGGTGGATACGGATGAACCGTGGATATTACATAACAGTATGTATTAGTTAGCTTTTTTAATATAGAACAGACCGGGATTATTGCGCACCAAAGTGAATAATTGATTCAATTCAGCGATAGATTCAGATGCGCCAAGAAATAAAGCCCCATCGTTTTGCAGGCAAGCGGCAATTTGTTGCAGTATTTTCCGCTTATTGTTTACAGAAAAATAAATCAGCACATTTCGACAAAAAACCACGTCAAATCGGCCTAGCCCAGAATAACTATTTAGTAAGTTCTGAGGTTTAAAATTCACCATAGAGACGATTTCTTTATCCAATTGCATGTGGTTGTTATCGACCGCTTTAAAAAAACGCTCTTTACGTTCCTCCGACAAACCTCTGCTAATCGAAATACTATCAAACTTGCCGGTTTTAGCCCGCTGAAGCATATCAGTTGAGATATCGGTAGCAACAATCTCCACGCCTAACGGGAAGGCTCTAGGATTAGCTCTTTTATATTCTTGAATACACATTGCAATGGAAAATGGTTCTTGCCCGGACGAACAAGCTGCGCTCCAAATTCTCACTTTACGCTTTGCTTTAGAAAGCTCAGTTAACAATCTATTAGATAGAATTTCGAAGGGGTATTTGTCACGGAACCACAAGGTTTCATTAGTAGTCATAGCATCAACGACTTTTTCCCGCATCTTGGGGGAATGGCCGCTATACGCGATCTTCAGTAACTCAGAAATACTTGCCAAGTTTTCTTGGCGAACCAAGGGTCCTAGGCGACTATAAACTAAATAGCTTTTTTTCTCATTTAGTACAATACCGCACTGACGCTCTAAAAAATGCGTAAACTCTAAGAATTCGTGCGGCGCTAATTGATCTAATTTCAAACATTAATTTCCGTAGGTAAAGTAGAGCTTTATTTGTTAAACCATTTTTGCACAGCTGACGCTAGCTCATCTGGGTGAAATTTAGCAATAAAGTCGTCTGCTCCAACTTTTTGTACCATTGCTTGATTAAATACACCGCTTAAAGAAGTATGCAATACTACTTTGAGTTTGCTTAGCTCCGGTGTGTTTTTGATCTCTGCAGTAAGTGTATAACCATCCATTTCCGGCATTTCTATGTCAGACACCAACACACCAACTTTATCGGTGACGTCGCCAGTTTCTGCGGCAATTTCTTTTAAACGATTAAGCGCTTCAAGTCCATTTTTAGCCACTTCAATGTTTAATCCCAACGCAGCAAGTGCTTTTTTAACTTGGCTTCTTGCCACTGATGAATCATCAGCGATAAAGATAATTTTATCATTTGCAGGAGATTCTGACATATTTAAATCCGCTGCTAAATCTTCACTGACTTCAGTTTTTAATGGTGAGATTTCATTTAGAATCTTTTCCACATCAAGAATTTCAATCAACTCATCATCAACTTCCGTCACTGCAGTCAAATAACTTGCTTTCCCGGTACCTTGAGGAGGAGGCATAATTGCATCCCAATTGGTATTGATGATACGTTCAACTGAGCCGACTAAAAAACCCTGCACTGAACGGTTGTACTCAGCAATTATAATAAATGCGTTGCGAACGTCTTCTATTTTTCTGCCGCCGGTTGCCATACTCAAGTCAATTACTGAGATCGTTTGGCCACGAATATGAGCAACACCTCGAATTAACTTATTTTGCTTAGGTATTGAGGTTAACTGGGGGCACTGCAATACTTCACGCACTTTAAATACATTGATGCCAAATCGCTGTCTGCCATTCAATCTAAATAGCAGCAATTCAAGTCGGTTTTGACCAACAAGTTGTGTGCGTTGATTAACTGAGTCAAGAACTCCCGACATATACCACCCCAATTAAATTTAAAGTAGGCACAATTGTTGCGTTGTCCCTATTAGAAAACCAAGTTTAACTAATTTTAGCGCCAAAAATCGTATTTGTGACTGAATTTTGACGTTTATCTTTGTTTGCTTAACGATTTAATAAGCATAGACAAAACGGCGGCACCTGAACATGAAAATATCGTTAATTCGTACAACTGGTAAGTTATTAAGTGTTTTCTTCAGCGCCTGTTTAACTCTCAACAGTGGTTTCGCTGCGGCGTCCAGCGACACTAACCCTGCTCACCAACAACTTAGTCAAGCAGTAGAAAATTACGTTAATACGCAGCTGAGGCATATAGCTGCACCAAGTGATGATAACTTGCTAGTAAAAGCGATGCCATTAGACGAAAGGATAGTCATTCCTGATTGCCCTACTCCATTTACCATATCGGCTAGTAAAGAAGCGCTAGCGCAAAGTAACATAACGGTGAGAACCAGTTGTGAACAAACGAATTGGTATTTATATATGATGGTAAAAGCCACTCGCGTGCAACCCGTAGTCGTGCTCACCACCTCGGTCAGTCCTGGCACTGTTTTAAATGAGAATGATGTTAAAGTTGTGATGCTTGATAAAAACCTAATAAGAACGAGTACCTTTGCCGATATCAGCACTGTGGTAGGCGCTCGAATGAAAAAAAGAAGTCGACCTGGCCAACCCGTAGTCCCCGGCCAACTTTGTTTTGTATGTAAAGGAGACAGTATTCTGATTACCGCTGATACTGGTGGGGTAAGCATTAAAACCAAAGGTATAGCCCAACAGGATGGTAACCTTGGCGATACGATTGCGGTGAAAAACAGCAAGTCGAATAGAGTGGTGCATGCACAGGTGGTGAATACCCATCAAGTAGTGGTGCAGATTTAGTATAATTAGCGTAAACTATGGGTTATTACATCTGGTTAGCGCAGATTTGAGCTTATCTAAATAATATTTAATTTTTTTCTACATTTAGCTAAAGGTCTTTAAGTTCCGGCCGATAAGATAAGTGAGGCAAATTAGGTATTCGAGGTCATTATGGCAATTAACAATATAAATAGTGGAAATCAAAAGCCACAACTTGAGAATCAGAGGCTGAATCAACAGCAATCTCAGAGTCAAGCGACTGCGCAATCTGCTGCTCAGCAATCTAAGTCTGCAGAAGCGCCACGTCAAGATTCAGTATCACTCACGCAATCTGCTCAGCAGCTTAGCCAGGTTCAAAAGAAATCTAGTGATACACCTGTCAATCAGGAAAAGGTCGACAAATTGAAAAAAGCCATACAGAATGGAGAATATCGCGTTAACCCTGAAGTATTGGCGCAAAAAATTAGCAAACTCGAAGCTCAAGTTTTTGGCATTGAAGATTAGAATTTGATGCCAGATTGGTTTAGCTTCTCAAAATAAAAGCAAAGCTAAATGAAAAACCTAATTGCCCTCCTCCAAAAACAGAAACAACAACTTGATTCACTTATTTTATTGCTTGAGTCTGAGCTGCATTTAATCAGTACGCGAGACGCTGAATCACTCACTTCCGTTATCAATGAAAAATCGGAATTGTTAGAATCGATTGCCAGCACTGACAAAAGCGTTGAGCAGGAAGTTGAGAAACAACCTGAAGCAACATCAGAGCAAGCTGTAACAGACTTATTTGATCAAATTAATCAATCTTTGTCCCAATGTAAATTCAGAACCGAGATCAATCAAAAAGCGGTAGAACAAGGTCAGTTGCGCTTGCAACATCTTCGCACTTTGCTTTTAGAATCCCGAGCTAAAGAAACCATGACTTACGATAAAAGCGGCAAACCTAAAGGTGGTTCTTCAGGCAAGAGTGTGACCGTTTAAAAGTTCGTTAT
Source organism: Aliiglaciecola sp. NS0011-25 (assembly GCF_040370605.1). NCBI lineage: Bacteria > Pseudomonadati > Pseudomonadota > Gammaproteobacteria > Alteromonadales > Alteromonadaceae > Aliiglaciecola > Aliiglaciecola sp. NS0011-25. Next base: position 4,173 of record NZ_BAABWR010000014.1, on the reverse strand, counting down.
CAAAGGAATAGAGTTTAATAATAACGAACTTTCTTCACTTGTTTCGGCTTGGCAGTACTCAGATATAAATCATGCACTAGGCTAAAATCCAACTCCAACTCTGTGGCATAAGAGTCATTGCCAATGGGGTAGCTTTTTACTACTCGCGCACCGCGGATCACACCTTGAACACTGGCCATTAGTTGAGTATCAGTGAGCACAAGATTAGCCAAAGACTGTTCACCGTCAATTTTTTGTCCATAAACCTGCTCAGTTAGTTCACGGTAAGCATCCAGTTTCGATGCTTTCACTGCCATTAGTACTTTCGCTGAACGGTTACTTCCCCGTTGAGCATCTATTGGCGCATAGCCGATAGAGCGAATAACAGGATAAGAATCAGGTTCGATGGTTTCCCACTCAACTTGTTTGTCTATGATGTTTTGACAACCGATTAATCCGGCTAGACATCCCGCAATCACAAAGGTATAAATTAGTTTCATATTTTTCTCAGTAGTATCTTTACAGCGCATTGTTAAGCTGCATTCGGCTTCAATTGATAATTCAAAACCATTTCAAACTGTCTTCAAGATTTTTCACTGCAATATTTGTTCCTTATCACAAAAAAATTGAGACCCAAGTAAGTAGACCAACTGTGATAGAAGAAAATTGGTTACTGATTAACCGCCATCTGAAAACAGGTACAAAAGATGCATTACCTGATTTACTAACTATAGTAACTAAATACGTAAAAAGTGGCTACGCATGCAAATACACACGTTAAAGCCGTTTTGAATTTAAGCGTTAATTGGATATTTTTTGAAATGAAGCCCATAAACTGCCAAATTTTTTCTGTTAAGTTAATCACTTTGTTCTGTGCCTTTTGCGCAGCACTCTTTTCTGCGCAGTCGTTGGCAGCTTGGTTCGAGTCCAGTGGTCAAGCGGCAATAAGAAACGGCAATATTGAGTTAGCGCGGCAAAATGCGACCCAAGAAGCAATTAAGCAAGTATTGTTATTTGCCGGAGCTTCGGTACACAGTGTGCAAAAAATGGCAAACGGCGTATTGCAAAATGATGACTTAACGATTCGCGCCAGTGGCGAAGTCAATAGTATTGAACTAATAGATGAAGTTTTTAGAGATGGCTATCTCACAGTTTCCTTGCGGGCAGATATTTTCCCTCAAAAAAACACATGTCAATCATCAGAATACCCTAAAAGTATAGTTACCACTTGGCACCCAATAGACAACCGAGAACAAGCCACTACCGGCAATCTATTTGAAATAGGTACTAAGTTGCCAGAAGTACTTCAACAAAACTTCGAAGACTTCGCACAGCAATCGAGTATTCAAACCATATTACCTTTCTACTATGCGCAACAACCGCTTTCAATGATCAACGATGCAATGGTACTAGCCAAACAATCAAGCTCTCAATATGTGCTAACTGCCACCGTTAAAGATCTAAGTTTAAACAATGTTAACCAGTCTAAATGGCAATTTTGGAATAACCCTACACCAATAAGAAATTTCAGTTATCAAGTTACCCTTTATGACGGTTACACTGGTACCTTGATGTGGCAGAAATTATATTCTTCAAACGCGCCATGGGACTTCGATACTCATCAGAGTGTCGACATAAATAGCGGCCTGTTGTGGCAAAGTGCTTACGGTGTGGCAATTTCCTCAATCATGCAGGATATTGCGATTAACGTTGACGAAAAGTTAGCTTGTTCGCCTACGTACGGACGCATAATACAAGTAAGAGGTGATCAACTAACCCTCAATATTGGTAGCAACCAAGGCATTCAAAACGGTGATGAATTCACCCTATTTCAGCTGCAACAGAAACACAACCCTCAGGGCCAAACCTTTACCCAGTTTAATCTACACCCTACCCCAGTGAGAGTTGTGAGTGTTTCGCCAGGGACTGCGGTTGCGGTATCAAAAGACGGTACTTTACTGGCCAATATTCAAGCCAATGATTTTGTTTCCAAACAATAAATTAGGGGCTTGCGATTAGATTATTGATGTCCTTTTAAGCACATCGAAATTGCTATTCGATTTCTCATCAAAAACAGGTAAACCCAGACTTGTCTTAATACTGCCAAATTTAGTATAGTCTTGCCCGCTCTGATGTTGGAACATGTCCCCTTAGCTCAGCTGGATAGAGCGACCCCCTCCTAAGGGGTAGGCCAGAGGTTCGAATCCTCTAGGGGACGCCATTTGATTAGAATGTTTATAAAGGGGGAGTTTGTTATCGTTAATCGATAACCATTTGCGCTTGGCAAAACCAGAAGTTAATTAGGTCTTTCATTAATGCGACCAGATCAAAGTAGTTGTTTGGTTTGGTTAAATAGGCGTTACTGCCCAGAAAATAACACTCTTTGATATCAATTTCAGAATCAGACGTTGTGAAAATTATAACCGGTATATGTTTGAGTCTTGGATCTTGCTTAATTTCTGCCAGCGCTTCTCTCCCCGATTTACGCGGCATATTTAAATCTAACAGTATCAAGTTTGGCAGCACTTCAGCGCTATTAAGCACCGATATTAGCTCTTCGCCATCTTGCGCAAACTTAATTTTATCCAATGTCAGATTATTTTCAGTTAGCGCGTCACGGATCAGCTCTTGATCATCCAAATCATCTTCCGCCACTAAAATGTAACTGACCGCTCTAAGTTTTGTCGCTACTGAACTTATATTATTCATGACTGGAACCTGTTTTCCCTTACAAAGGTCTTTGTTATTATTTTTAATCGCGAATATATCACAAGGTTCTGATTGTTAATAACGATAACGTACACTAGTTAATTTTAGGGTCAATAAGAGGCACGGTTATGAAAAATGTAGCGCCTTTTCCAAGTTCTGAATCTGCCCAAATTTTACCGCCATGACGGCTCAATATCTTTTTACAGATAGCTAATCCCAAGCCTGTGCCTTCATACTCTGACTTACCATGAAGCCGTTCAAACAAACAGAATATCTTTTGCATATGAATACTATCGAAACCTACCCCATTATCTTTGAACGCAATAGTCACAAATTTTTCATCTTTATGGGTGACATCAATATCAATTTTTGGCTGTGTTCCTTGTGAAGTAAATTTGATGGAGTTTTGAATTATGTTTTGTACCACACGACGTAATTGATTTTGGTCACCATAAACTTCGCCAATGTGAGCGGTATTGATAATCACGTCTTTTTCCGCGATTAACATTTCCAAATCAAGAATAACGTCTTGAATTAACTGATCAAAACTCAAATTAATGAATCCATCATTGGCACGATGAATACGCGAAAAGCTCAGAATACCTTTTATCAACGTTTGCATTCTTTGCGCTGAACTCATCATTTTTTCGAGATAAACTTTGCCTTTATCACTTAATGTTGACTCCGAATATTCAATTCGTCCACCAAATGATTGAATCTTTCGCAAAGGTTCTTGTAAGTCATGGGAAGCAACAAAAGCGAAACGCTCTAGTTCTCGGTTAGATTCTTCAGATTTCGAGAGTGCTTCCACAAGTTCGAGTTGAGCTCGCTCTTTGTTTGCAATTTCTATTCTGAGCTGCTCTGTCCGCGCCGCCACTTTCTGTTCCAAGGTTTCGTTTATTTGCTCTAAACGTTCCGATTTAGACAGCACATAATTAACCACAGTATTTCTAAATTTTAGCGCACAAGACAACTCTATGGGTTCCCATGCCAGCGCTTGATTTTTCACATTCTCGCGCCACAACCTAAATGAACTGCGTGGCATCTGTAATGGTCAACTTTTCTTGGACACTTTATTAGGCACTTTTCATTAATTTCATCTCATATTCGACTGGTGAGATGTTTCCCAGTTTTTGGTGTCGCCGCTTCTGATTATAAAATGGTTCGATATAATCAATAATATCCGCTTGGGCCTGGTGACGAGTTTGATACCTTCTGTAGTTAACCCGTTCAGATTTCAAACTTCTAAAGAAACGCTCCGTAACGGCGTTATCTAAACAATTTCCTGCTCGACTCATGCTTGCCTGGATCCCAAGTTCACTCAAACAGTTCTGGAATGACTCACTTGTGTATTGAGCCCCTTGATCTGAATGGAATATGACTCCTGTCATAGGCTCTCTTTTATTGACTGCTAACCGAATAGCGCGGGTAGTCAACTCAGTATTGGGTTTATCTGAGAATGCCCAGCTAATAATTTTTCTCGAA